>NZ_QTQA01000013.1:0-205477 GCF_003853825.1 Burkholderia sp. Bp9012
GCCGCGATCTTCGCGAGCGAACCGCCGAATTTGCCGACCGCGGTCCGCGCGGCCGATACGATCACTACGTCCGTCATGTTCTCTTCCTGCATTGAAATCAGTGGGTCGATCCGTATTGCGTGCCGGCACCGCGCGGCGGCGGCGCGTGAGCGCCGTGTGGCCGGCGATGCGGCTGCACGTTCGCACGCTCACGCGTGCCGCTCATCCGCCCGCCCCGACCGTGTCCGGGCACGCTGCGGCGGCCGGACATACGCCGAACGCCACGCGGCACACGCGGCGGCCGGCGCCCGCCGGCGCCGCTCAATCAGCGTCGCGCCTGCGCGCGACATGCGCTCATGCAGCCGATTCGCGCGAAGCGGTTTCCTTGCGAGCAGCGGCGGCGGTCTGCTTGGCACCGCGGGCCGTCGTTTCGCTGACTGCGTCGAAACCGCTTTGCGCGGCTTCGATCGCCTGCCCCGTCGCAGCACGCACGGAGTCGGCCGCGGCCGTCGCCGCGGACAGCGCCGAATTCAGCGCGGCGACCACGGCGCCCGAACCCGCCGGCGCATGCTTCGTCAACTCGCCGACCACTTCCTTCACGCGCTGGTCGTTCTGTTCGTACTGAGCCTGGGCAACCTTCGCCCACTCGGCCTGCGTCGACACGGCAATATCGAACAGATGGCGACCGTATGCGACGGCCTTGCCGGCGGCTTCCTGCGGTGCGGCGACTTGCTGCGCGAAGCCTGCAGCCGGGTTGCTCGCGTTGAACGCGTTCTTCAGCTTGTCCTCGTATTCCTGGAGCGCCGTCTTGGCCGCTTGCAGGTTGAGTTCGACGACTGCCTCGAAACCATTGATTGCCGGACGGGCAATCGCGAACCACGCGGCGATTCCGGACTGATAATCGGCGGCGAATTTTTCGGGGGCAAATACGGACATCGGGCACGCTCCTGTTGGCAATGCGAGAGACGACGTAAAGAAAATGGAAGTCAGATCGAGGGCCTGCTTCCTTATTCACAACCCTCAGGCACGATTGATTGTGAAGAGTTGAGGATGGCCATTTTAGATGGATTAATTGTCAATTAAGTGGCATTAATACTAGGTGAAAACCCTTAAATGTCGAAGTGACCGCTTCACAACGGTGCTTGTTCATAATGGGGTCGCCTCGCAACGCCTTGCCCGACAATGACCTTTACCTTTTTACAGCATAACCCGCGGTAGCCGGCCGCAACATTTACCCCGTCATTATTCCCGTTATTAGAAAAAGGGCGCGCATTGAAAACGGGACAGATGTTTATGTAATCGTTTTTCCAGATTTATTTTGAAATCGTTTCCGGGATTATTAATGGCGAATTCAATGATCGTATATGAATTGCCGGGAGGGGGCTGCGGCGACACCCTCACCCGACCAGTTCGCGATGCAGTGCCCGAAACTCCTGCGCGAGCTTGTGCGCCGGCTCGAGATGGATCACCGGCGTCGACTGCTGATGCGACTCGCGGATCTTCACCGACGCCGACAGCCGCGACGCCAGCACCGGCAGGCCTTCCTCGACGAGTTCGTCGACCAGCCGCTGCGGCAGGCTCGCGCGTGGCTGGAACTGGTTGATGACGATCCCTTCGACCTCGAGCGCCGCGTTGTGGTCCTGCTGGATTTCCTTCACGTTCTCGAGCAGCGTGTACAGGGCCCGACGCGAGAAGTCGTCGCAGTCGAACGGAATCAGGCAACGCTCGACCGCGATCAGCGCCGAGCGCGTGTAGAAATTCAGCGCGGGCGGCGTGTCGATGTAGACGGCATCGTAGGTGTCGAGCTCGTTGAGCGCATCGCGCAGCTTGTAGATCTTGTAGCGCGATTCGAGCTTGCCGTGCAGCGCGTCGAGGTCCGGATGCGCAGGCATCACGTCGAGCCCGTCGAACGGCGTCGGATGGATGAACGAGGCAACGTCGACCGGCCGGAAGTTGAACGTCAGCGCGGTCTCGAAGAATTCGGCGACGCCGGGATGCGCGTCGGCCGCGCGGTCGCCGAGCAGGTAGCGCGTGGAATTCGCCTGCGCGTCGAGGTCGATGACGAGCGTGCGCAGCCCTTCGCTCGCGCTGATCGCCGCCAGGTTGCAGACGATCGTCGACTTGCCCACACCGCCCTTCTGGTTGAATACGACCCGCCGCATGGTGTCTCCTTCGATCGAAACGTCGAAAGGACGAGCTTAGCCGGTCAATCGTGGCGGCCGCGTGACATACGTCAGATGCGCGGCAGCGGTCCCGACACATGACGGTTGCCGGGCACGCTCCATCGCCAGGGCAGCTCCTGGCCGACGCGAATGCCGACGCGCGGCCCGCCCGCCAGGTTCGCGGGCGGCGCCATGCCGTCATCCACGAGCGCGAAACCTTCAAGCGCGGCGACCAGATCGACCCCGTCCTGCGCGCCGGCGATGCCGAGTGCCTGGGTCAGCCGCGCGGGCCCCCGGCACAGATCGCGGTCGCGCGTCAGCGGCGGCCGGGCCGCACGCATCCGTTCGAGCCCGTGCAGCGGCTCCAGCGCACGGATCAGCACGCCCGTCCCGGCGCCTTGCGGACCGCACACGCAGTTGCAGCACCAGTGCATGCCATAGGTGAAATAGACGTACATATGCCCGGGCGGCCCGAACATCGTCGCATTGCGCGGCGTTTTGCCGCGGTAGGTGTGCGCGGCCGGGTCGATCGCACCCGCATAGGCCTCCACTTCGACGATCCGGCCGGCACGGCCGTCCGCTGCCGCCAGGATCTTGTTCAGCAGTTGCGGTGCGACTTCGGTGGCCGCGCGATCGAAGAACGCGCGCGGCAACAGCGCGCCCGGCCAGCACGACGCGGGCTTATTGCTCGGCATCCGACGCCCCCTTCTGCCGGCGGCCCGAAACGGCTTGCGCCGCTTCTCGTAGCTCGCGATACGCGTCGACCAGGTCGTCGATGCCGAATGCGCGGTTCCTGCCGCTCGGATTCGGCAGGATCCAGACGGTCGCGCGCTGCATGTGCTCGGCTTGCCGGCCCCACGTGATCTCGCGTCGTCCGGAGAGCGCGGCGTACGCGGCCTTGCCCAGGAACGCGACGAAGCGCGGCGCGTAATGCACGATCTTCTGCTCGAGGACGGCCACCTCGGCGACGAATTCCGCGTGCGACAACTGATCGGCGCTCGCGGTCGGTCGCGGTACGACCGCGGTCAGCCCGCATCCGTACGCGAGGATCGTCCGGTCGTCCCTCGGCGCGATTTCGTCCGGCGTGAAGCCCGCGAGATGCAGCACGCGCCAGAAGCGGTTGTTCCTGCCCGCGAAGTGATGCCCTGTCGCGGCGGCGGTCATGCCGGGGTTGATCCCGCAGAACAGCACATCGAGCCGCGGGGCGATGAGGTCGGGGAGCGCGTCAGCCACTGGCGGTCTCCGGGGCGCGGGGCGTAAACGGAAAAAGACCCGAAGGTCCGTGCCAAGCGATTGGCTTGACTCGGACATTCGGGCCCATTCCGGTGCGGGATGCCGACGTTCCGTCAGAACGGAATATCGTCGTCCATCTCGTCGAAACCGCCGCCTGCCGGCGCGCTCGGACGGCTCTGACCGCCGCCTGCACCGCCGCGCGGCGCACCGCCGGCACGGCCGCCGCCACCGCCGCGTTCCATCTGTTCGCCGCCGCGACCGCCGCCACCACCACCGTAGCCGCCGCCGTAACCGCCTTCGTCACCGCCGCCACCGCCGCCGCCCGAACCGCCGCGGCCGCCGAGCATCTGCATCTGGTCGGCGACGATTTCGGTCGAATAGCGATCCTGGCCGTCCTGGCCCTGCCACTTGCGCGTGCGGATACGGCCTTCGATATAGACCGACGAACCCTTCTTCAGGTATTCGCTGACGATTTCAGCGAGACGGCCGAAAAACGCGACGCGGTGCCACTCGGTCATTTCCTTGAAATCGCCGCTTGCCTTGTCCTTGTAGCGATCGGTCGTCGCGAGACGGATGTTCGCAACCGCGTCGCCGCTCGGCAGGTAACGGACTTCAGGATCGGCGCCGAGATTGCCGACGAGGATGACCTTGTTGACGGATGCCATGTGTTTCTCCAGTAAATTCGATGCCGGGCCGCCCGCGAATATCGTCGGAGCGGCCCGCCGGGCAAGCCGGCGAGCGCCGCCGGTGCCTGCCCGAAAAGAGGGTTCAGGCCTTGCGCGGCGGCGCTTTCATGCTGGCCGCGATTATAAGCCACGCCGCCACGAGCCCCGAGCAGGCATAGAAGACGGTGTTCGCGCCGCCGTGCTTCAGCAGCCAGCCGCCCACGATGCCGCCGAGCGCGAGCCCGATCGATTGCGTGGTGTTGTAGACGCCCGTGGCCGCGCCCTTGCGCGAACCGGGCGCGAGCTTCGACACGAGCGACGGCTGCGACGCTTCCAGGATGTTGAAGCCCAGGAAGTACACGAACAGGATCGCCGCCACAATCAGGATGGTATGCGGTGCGCTGCCGAGCAACAATTGGCCGATCAGGATAGCCAGAATGCCGCCGAGCAGCACCGGTTTCATCTTGCCCCGTTTTTCTGCGACGATGATCGCCGGGACCATCATCACGAACGCGAGCCCCATCACCGGCAAGTAGACCTTCCAGTGCGCGGCGACCGGCAGCCCGCCGTCGACCAGCAGGCGCGGCACGACGAGGAACAGCGCCGTCTGCGTCGCGTGCAGCACCAACACGCCGAAGTTCAGGCGCAGCAGCTCGACGTTGTGCAGCACCTCGCCGAACGGCGCCGGCACGTGCACGGGCTTCGCCGCGTCGGGCACGATCCACACCACGACGCCGATCGCGAGGATCGACAGCACGCCGACGATCGCGAACAGCCCGCTCATCCCGACCCAGTGAAACACGATCGGCGCGCCGACGATCGCGACCGCGAACGACACGCCGATCGAGCCGCCGACCATCGCCATCGCCTTCGTGCGGTTCTGCTCGGAGGTCAGGTCGGCGATGAACGCGAGCACCGCGGACGACACGGCGCCCATGCCCTGGATCACGCGGCCGACGATGATCCACGTGATGTCGTGCGCGAACGCGGCGACGAAGCTGCCGAGCGCGAAGATCAGGAGGCCGGTGGCGATCACGGGCTTGCGGCCGAACTTGTCTGACGCCCACCCGTAGAAGATGTACAGCAGCGACTGCGTGACGCCGTAGGCCCCGAGCGCGATGCCGACGAGCAGCACGTTGTCGCCGCCCGGGATGGTTTTCGCGTAGACCGAGAACACCGGCATGATCATGAACAGGCCGAGCATGCGCAGCGCGAAGATCGCCGCGAGCGACGTGGTCGCGCGCAGTTCGGGCGCACTCATGCGGGAAGACGTGGCGGACGGATTGGACATCGGGAATGAATTTCGAATGATCGGAATGTCCGCCCGGCGGCGGGCGGCGGAAGATCAGGGCCACCGGCCCGGCAGGCGCTTTCCGGAAACCGCTTTCCGGGAGGTCACGCAGGCTGCCTGCGGGCCGCCTCGAGCCGTGCGGCGCGGCCGCTCCCCCGGCGTGGACACCGCCTTGCTGCCAGCTGCTGCAAAGGCTGGGGACCCCCAACGACGGCCTCGAAAAGCCGTTATAGTAGCAGGTTTGGTTCCCTCCATTTTCGCCAGGTTCATGGAACAGATCCGTATCCGTGGGGCACGCACCCACAACCTGAAAAACGTCAATCTCGACCTGCCGCGCCACAAGCTGGTCGTGATTACCGGGTTGTCCGGGTCGGGCAAGTCGTCGCTCGCGTTCGACACCCTTTATGCCGAGGGCCAGCGCCGCTACGTCGAGAGCCTGTCCGCGTACGCCCGCCAGTTCCTGCAACTGATGGAGAAACCCGATGTCGACCTGATCGAGGGCCTGTCGCCCGCGATCTCGATCGAGCAGAAGGCGACGTCCCACAACCCGCGTTCGACCGTCGGCACGGTCACCGAGATCCACGACTACCTGCGACTTTTGTTCGCACGTGTCGGCACGCCGTATTGCCCCGACCACGACATCCCGCTCGAGGCGCAGAGCGTGTCGCAGATGGTCGACGCGGCGCTCGCGCTGCCCGAGGAAACCAAGCTGATGATCCTCGCGCCCGTGGTCGCGAACCGCAAGGGCGAGCACGTCGAGCTGTTCGAGGAGATGCAGGCGCAGGGCTTCGTGCGCTTTCGCGTGCGCTCGGGCGGCGGCACCGCGAACGAAGGCGTCGCGAAGATCTACGAGGTCGAGTCGCTGCCGAAGCTCAAGAAGAACGACAAGCACACGATCGACGTCGTCGTCGACCGCCTGAAGGTGCGCCCCGACATGAAGCAGCGCCTCGCGGAATCGTTCGAGACCGCGCTGCGCCTCGCCGACGGCCGCGCGATCGCGCTGGAAATGGACACCGACCGCGAACACCTGTTCAGCTCGAAGTTCGCCTGCCCGATCTGCTCGTACTCGCTGCAGGAGCTCGAGCCGCGCCTGTTCTCGTTCAACAACCCGATGGGCGCGTGCCCGGAATGCGACGGCCTCGGCCAGATCACGTTCTTCGATCCGAAGCGGGTCGTCGCGCACCCGTCGCTGTCGCTCGCCGCAGGTGCCGTGAAGGGCTGGGACCGCCGCAACCAGTTCTACTTCCAGATGCTGCAGAGCCTGGCGGCGTTCTACGAATTCGACATCGACGCCGCGTTTGAGGACCTGCCGGAGAAGATCCGCAAGGTGCTGCTGTTCGGCTCGGGCAAGCAGACGATCCCGTTCTCGTACATCAATGAACGCGGCCGCACGACGATCCGCGAGCACGTGTTCGAAGGGATCATCCCGAACCTCGAGCGCCGCTACCGCGAAACCGATTCGGTCGCGGTGCGCGAAGAACTCGCGAAATACCAGAACAACCAGCCATGCCCGTCGTGCGACGGCACGCGGCTGCGCCGCGAGGCGCGCCATGTGCGGGTCGGCACCGGCGACTACGCGCGCGGCATCTATGAAATCAGCGGCTGGCCGCTGCGCGACGCGCTCGGCTATTTCGACGGCCTGTCGCTCGACGGCGCGAAGCGCGAGATCGCCGACAAGGTGATCAAGGAAATCGTCGCGCGCCTGACCTTCCTGAACAACGTCGGCCTCGACTACCTGTCGCTCGAGCGCAGCGCCGAGACGCTGTCCGGCGGCGAGGCGCAGCGCATCCGCCTCGCGTCGCAGATCGGCTCGGGCCTGACGGGCGTGATGTACGTGCTCGACGAGCCTTCGATCGGCCTGCACCAGCGCGACAACGACCGCCTGATCTCGACGCTCAAGCACCTGCGCGACCTCGGCAACTCGGTGATCGTCGTCGAGCACGACGAGGACATGATCCGCACGGCCGACTACGTCGTCGACATGGGCCCCGGCGCGGGCGAGCACGGCGGCGTGGTGGTCGCCGAAGGCACGCCGAAGCAGGTGCAGTCGAACCCGCAGTCGCTGACGGGCCAGTATCTCGTCGGCAAGCGCACGATCGAGTATCCGGACGAGCGGATCGCGCCCGATCCGGAGCGGATGCTGCGCATCGTCGACGCGCACGGCAACAACCTGAAGCACGTCGATCTCGAGCTGCCGGTCGGCCTGCTGACCTGCATCACCGGCGTGTCGGGTTCCGGCAAGTCGACGCTGATCAACGACACGCTGTACCACGCGGTCGCGCGCCACCTGTACGGCTCGTCGGCCGAGCCGGCGCCGCACGAGGCGATCGAAGGCCTCGAGCACTTCGACAAGGTGATCAACGTCGACCAGTCGCCGATCGGCCGCACGCCACGTTCGAACCCGGCCACCTACACGGGCCTGTTCACGCCGATCCGCGAGCTGTTCTCGGGCGTGCCGACCGCGAAGGAGCGCGGCTACGATCCGGGCCGCTTCTCGTTCAACGTGAAGGGTGGCCGCTGCGAGTCGTGCCAGGGCGACGGCGTGCTGAAGGTCGAGATGCACTTCCTGCCGGACGTCTACGTGCCGTGCGACGTGTGCCACGGCAAGCGCTACAACCGCGAAACGCTCGAAGTGCAGTACAAGGGCAAGAACATCAGCGAAGTACTCGACATGACGGTCGAGCACGCGTACGAATTCTTCAGCGCGGTGCCGGTCATCGCCCGCAAGCTGAAGACGCTGCTCGACGTCGGCCTGGGCTACATCCGCCTCGGCCAGTCGGCCACGACGCTATCGGGCGGCGAGGCGCAGCGCGTGAAGCTGTCGCTGGAGCTGTCGAAGCGCGACACGGGCCGCACGCTGTACATCCTCGACGAGCCGACCACCGGCCTGCATTTCCACGACATCGCGCTGCTGCTCGAGGTGATCCACCGGCTGCGCGACCAGGGCAACACGGTCGTGATCATCGAGCACAACCTCGACGTGATCAAGACGGCCGACTGGGTGATCGACCTCGGCCCCGAGGGCGGCGCAGGCGGCGGCCAGATCATCGCGCAGGGCACGCCCGAGCAGGTCGCGAAGACGAAGGCGAGCTTCACCGGCAAGTACCTCGCGCCGCTGCTCAAGCGTCCGACCCGCAAGGCGGCGGCCGGCTGACAATTGCCGTTCCCGCGCGCGGCTGCCGGCCGCGCGCGCCCGGCGCCCGCGGCGGCGCCGGTGTCATCGTTTTCCCTTCCGCGGTTTTCCCCTCTGCGTTTACACCACGAGCCAAACAGCCCCGTGGCGGACCATAATGGCAGCTATACTTTACGGTCGTAAGGTTCGCCATCCGCACCAATCCGGTGCGGCGCCGGGCGACCGCCGTCCTGCCGCCCACCGCGCGGCATGACACACGAACGACAGGAATCCACGATGGAGAAGCAACAAGAGTCGCGCGACGCCCAGAGCCGCGAGCCGCACCTGCGCAGTGTGCGGCTGACGAGCGACTTCAGCCTGCCGAAGCTGTCGGCGATCGAGATCGGCAGCTATCTGTTCGCCCTCGTCGCGATGGTGCTCGTCATCGAGCTCAAGCTGCTGGGCGGGCTGCTGGCCGGCCTGCTGGTCTATCAGCTGATCCACACGATCGCGCCGGTCATCGAACGCCACACGACGAGCATGCGCGCCCGCTGGGTCGCCGTCGTGCTGCTGTCGATCGCGATCGTCGGCGGGCTCACCGGCCTGACGATCGGCATCATCGAGCACTTCGAGCACACGGTGCCGAACCTGCAGAGCCTGCTCGACCAGCTGATGCAGATCGTCGAGCAGACCCGCGCCCGCACGCCGGCCTGGATCGCGAACCTGCTGCCCGTCGACGTCGAACAGATGAAGACCAAGGCGGCGCTGCTGATGCACTCGCACATGGATCAGCTCCAGCAAGGCGGCAAGAGCGTCGCGCGCGGCTTCGGCCACGTGCTGTTCGGGATGATCATCGGCGCGATGATCGCGATCGGCGTCGAGCACGGCAAGGTGCGCCGGCCGCTGTCGACCGCGCTCGTCACGCGCGTGTCGCGCTTCGCCGAGTCGTTCCGCCGGATCGTGTTCGCGCAGATCAAGATCTCGGCGATCAACGCGGCATTCACGGCGATCTACCTGCTCGTCGCGCTGCCGATCTTCCACCAGCGGCTGCCGCTGTCGAAGACGCTCGTGCTCGTCACGTTCATCGTCGGGCTGCTGCCGGTGATCGGCAACCTGATCTCCAACACGCTGATCGTCGCGGTGTCGCTGTCGGTCAGCATGGGCACCGCGATCGCGTCGCTCGCGTTCCTCGTCGTGATCCACAAGTTTGAATACTTCCTGAACGCGAAGATCATCGGCGGCCAGATCGAGTCGCGCGCGTGGGAACTGCTGCTCGCGATGCTGATCATGGAAGCCGCGTTCGGGCTGCCGGGCGTGATCGCCGCACCGATCTTCTATGCGTACCTGAAGCGCGAGCTGTACATGCTGCGGCTGATCTGACGCAACGCTGCCCGGCGCGTCACGCGCGTCACGCGATAAAAAAACGCCGCGCCCCGTCAAGGGTGCGGCGTTTTTGCATCCGGGCCAGCGGCCGGCCAATGGCCGCCCCGCACCGCCGATCAGCGGAACACGACCGTCTTCGTGCCGTTCAGCACGACCCGGTGCTCGACGTGCCACTTCACGGCGCGCGCGAGCGTCACGCACTCGACGTCGCGGCCGATCGCGGTGAGCTGGTCGGGCGTCATGCTGTGGTCGACGCGCTCGACTTCCTGCTCGATGATCGGGCCTTCGTCGAGATCGGTCGTCACGTAGTGCGCGGTCGCGCCGATCAGCTTCACGCCGCGGTCGAACGCCTGGTAGTACGGCTTCGCGCCCTTGAAGCTCGGCAGGAACGAATGGTGGATGTTGATCGCCCGGCCGGCGAGCTGCTGGCACATGTTCGGCGACAGGATCTGCATGTAGCGCGCGAGCACGACGAGATCCGCCTGGTGTTCGTCGATCACTTCGAGCACACGCGCTTCCTGCGCGGCTTTCGCCGCATCGGACGAACCGCCGACGAGCGGGAAGTGATGGAACGGGATGTTGTAGCTCGCGGCGAGCTGGTAGAACTCCTTGTGGTTCGACACGATCGCCGGGATCTCGATCGGCAGCTGGCCGGTGCGGTAGCGGAACAGCAGGTCGTTCAGGCAGTGGCCGATCTTCGACACCATGATCACGACGCGCGGTTTCACGGCCGCGTCGTGCATCTCCCAGCGCATCGCGAACTGCTCGGCGAGCGGCGCGAATTCGTTACGGAGCGTGTCGAGCGCCGACGCGGCATCCGCGCCCCCGCCGTCCTGCACGAAGTGCACGCGCATGAAGAACTCGCCGGTGCGGCTGTCGCCGAACTGCGCCGAATCGAGGATGTTGTTGGCGCGTTCGAACAGGAAGCCCGAGACTGCGTGGACGATGCCGTGCCGGTCGGGGCACGACAGTTTCAAGATAAAGCTGTGATCGGTCGACATGACCGCTACTCCCTTCGTTTCGGTATTCGTCAAATAGGCCGTTCGTTCGGCCGCGCTCGGGCCGGCGTGCTGCACGTTACGCGGCCGGCGCGAACAGCGCGTCGATGCCTGCCGCGTCGGCCGCCGCGAGCCAGCGATGGCGCAGCAGCGTGTCGAGCATCGCGAGGCTCGCATCCATCGTCGCGCGGCCTTCGCGCAGCCAGCCGACCACTTCGGATACACCGGCCAGCAGGTGCTCGGCCACTTCGCCATCCTGGTTGTGCGGCGCGAAGTCGCGCGGCAGCGGCAGGTCGTACACGAAGATCAGTTCGGACTGCGTGCCTTCCGGCAGCGAGCACAGCACCTGCACCGCCCGGCCCGCGATCGCGCGCGCCGCCAGTTCGGCCGGCATGCCGGCCTCTTCCCAGCATTCCTTCGTGAGCGTCTCGTGAACGCCCAGGCCCCAGCCGATGCCGCCCGCGACGACGTTGTCGAGCATGCCGGGATCGGTTGCCTTGGTCGCGCTGCGGCGGCCGAGCCACATCCGCGGCACGGCCGGCTCACCCGGCGCAACCGCATATTCTACGATGCCGTTCAGGTGCACTGCATAGGTCTGCGTGCCGAAGAAGCGCGACGCGGCGCGTTCGATATACGCGAGCGGTGGATCGTCGAAGCGGTTGCGGATCGCGTAGATCTCGTCGCGCCAGCCCGGAATCGCGCCCTCGGCCGCCAGCGCACCGATCGCGCTCGCGAGCGCCATGCTGCGCGCGTCGACCGTGTCATAACGCGCCGACAGCACGACGCGCGTGTCGGTCAGCTCGAACACGTCGGGCCAGCGGGCGAGCTTGGCGACGTCCTGGCGACGCACCCAGCCGACCTGCTCGCCGGCGATCTCGAAACGCAGGTGCGCGGCCGGATCGAAGCGGCGCGCGGCCGCGATGCAAGGAAACGTCATCGGGCTCAGTCCTTCAGCGCGACGCGAATGCCGATCGCGATGAACGTCGCGCCGGCGATCCGGTCGAGCCATACGCCGGCCTTCGGGCGGCGCTTCAGCCATGTGCCGATCGCGCCCGCGCCGACGCCGAACAGCGAGAACACCACGGCCGTCTGCAGCATGAACAGCGCCCCGAGCTCGAACATCTGCAGCGTCACGCCCTGCACGCCATGCGGATCGACGAACTGCGGCAGGAACACGACGAAGAACAGCGTGACCTTCGGGTTCATCAGGTTACCGATCACGCTCTGCCGGAAGATCGCGCCAAGCGGCTGCGGCGGACGCTCGTGCGCGTTCGCGAGCCCCTGGCTGCGCAACGCCTTGATGCCGATCCACACGAGGTACGCGGCGCCCGCGAGCTTCAGTGTCTGGAACGCGACCGGCGACGAGCGCAGCACGGCCGCGACGCCGAGCGCCGCGAGCGTCGTATGGAACAGGATCCCGGCCGTGAAGCCGAGCGCGGCGACGAAGCCGGCCGCTCGGCCCTGCGAGATGCCGCGCGCGAGCACCTGCAGGTTGTCGGGACCCGGCGCGAACGTGATCGCGATCGACGTGGCGAGAAACAGCATGAAGTTGGGCATCGTGACCTCGCGGCGTGGGCCGGCGTCCAGTGGTTCAGTGGCCGGCGAATTCGGTGACGGTATAGACGGGCAGCCCCGCGTTGCGCAGCAGCGTCGAGCCGCCGAGATCGGGCAGATCGATGATCGCCGCACCTTCGACGACGACCGCGCCGAGCCGCTGCAGCAGGTTGCGCCCCGCCATCATCGTGCCGCCGGTCGCGATCAGGTCGTCCATGATGATCACGCGGTCGCCGGCGCGGCACGCGTCTTCGTGGATCTCGACGGTCGCGCTGCCGTATTCGAGGTCGTACGACTCCGAGCACGTCTTGTACGGCAGCTTGCCGACCTTGCGGATCGGCACGAAGCCGACGCTCAACTCGTACGCGACGATCGGCGCGATGATGAAGCCGCGCGCGTCGAGCCCCGCGACATAGTCGAGCTTCGCATCGACATAGCGTTCGACGAACAGGTCGACGAGGATGCGCAGCGCCTTCGGGCTCTGCAGCAGCGTCGTGATGTCGCGGAACATCACGCCCGGCTGCGGCCAGTCGGGCACGGTGCGGATCTGGCTGTGGATGAAGGCGACCGGATCGAGCGGTGCGCCCGACGACGAATGCGGCATGAAACTCTCCGAAAAAAACGGTGCGCGAAGATCGGGCACCGTTTCGAGTAAATACGGGTCAGGTTATCGAATTGCGACTCACGCGACTGCGGCCGGCGGTTCGCGCCGATGCCGCGACAGCCGCTCCTCCGCGAGCGCGAGCGCCTCGGGCAGCCCGCGCAGCACGACGATGTCGCTCGCGCGCAGCTTGGTCTGCGGATCGGGTTCGACGCCGCGGATGCCGTGCCGGCGGATCGCCGTGACTTCCAGCCCGAGCGCATACAGCCCGAGTTCCTCCAGCGAGCGTCCGACCGCATCCGCGCGCGCGTCGACCGGCACCGATTGTAGCCGCACCTGCTCGTGATCGTCGTCGTCCGCATCGTCCGCGCCGCGGAAATAGCCGCGCAGCAGGCTGTAGCGCTCGTCGCGCATCTCCTCGACGCGCCGCACGACCTTGCGCATCGGCACGCCGACCAGCACCAGCGTGTGCGACGCGAGCATCAGGCTGCCCTCGACGATCTCCGGAATCACCTCGGTCGCGCCGGCCGCGAGCAGCTTCTCGAGATCGGCGTCGTCGACCGTGCGCACGATCGCCGGCAGCGTCGGCTCGAGTTCGTGCACGTGATGCAGCACACGCAGCGCGGACGGCGTGTTCGCATACGTGATCGCGACGGCCGCCGCGCGATGGATACCGGCCGCGAGCAGCGACTCGCGGCGCGCCGCGTCGCCGAACACGACCGATTCGCCGGCCGTCGCAGCCGCGCTCACGCGATCGGGGTCGAGGTCGAGCGCGACGTATGGAATGCCTTCCTGCTCGAGCATGCGCGCCAGGTTCTGCCCCGCGCGGCCGTAGCCGCAGATGATCACGTGGCCGCGCTGCTTGAGGCTTTGCGTCGCGATCCGCGTCATCTGCAGCGACTGCTGCATCCATTCCGTCGACGACAGCCGCATCACGATCCGATCGGCGTTCTGGATCAGGAACGGCGCGGCGAGCATCGACAGCAGCATCGACGCGAGGATCGCCTGCAGCAGCGTCGAATCGACGAGATGGCGGTCGAGGATCAGGTTCAGCAGCACGAAGCCGAATTCGCCGGCCTGCGCGAGGCCGATGCCGGTGCGCATCGCGACGCCCGGCGTCGCGCCGAACAGCCGCGCAAGTCCGGCGATCGTCGTCGCCTTGAACAGGATCTGCCCGACGAAGAAGCCGAACACGAGCACCGGATGCTCCCAGATCACGCGCGGATCGAGCAGCATCCCCGTCGTCACGAAGAACAGGCCGAGCAGCACGTCGCGGAACGGCTTGATGTCCTCCTCCACCTGATGGCGGAACGGGGTCTCGGAGATCAGCATCCCCGCGATGAACGCGCCGAGCGCGAGCGACAGGCCAAAGCGGTCGGTGATGAACGCGGCGCCGAGCGTGACGAGCAGCAGGTTCAGCACGAACAGCTCCTGCGAGCGGCGCCGAGCGACGACGTTCAGCCAGCGCGTCATGAAACGCTGGCCGATGACCAGCAGCAGCGTCAGCGCGATCACGATCTTGACCGCCGCGAAGCCGAGCGTCAGCGCGAGATCCTTCGACGACTCGGCGCCGAACGCGGCGATCACGATCAGCAACGGCACCACGGCCAGATCCTGGAACAGCAGCACGCCGAAGATGTTGCGGCCGTGCGCGGTCTCGATCTCGAGCCGCTCGGCGAGCATCTTCGACACGATCGCCGTCGACGACATCGCGAGCGCGCCGCCGAGCGCGATGCAGCCCTGCCACGTGATGTGCACCCAGCGCTCGAACAGCAGGCCGAGCGCCAGCGCGAGCACGAGCGTCGCGACCACCTGCAGGAGACCCAGCCCGAACACGAGCCGCTGCATCGCCCGCAGCTTCGCGAGCGAGAATTCGAGGCCGATCGAGAACATCAGGAACACCACGCCGAATTCCGCGAGATGCTCGGCCCGCTCCAGATCCGCGGCGACGCCGAACGCGTGCGGCCCGACCAGGATGCCGACGGTCAGGTAGCCGAGCATCGGCGGCAGGTTCAACGAGCGAAATACGACGACGCCCACCACCGAGGCCAGCAGCAGCAGCAGGGTCATTTCGAGCGGGGAAATCACGGGCGAAGCGTCCTCGTTCGTCGGGGCCACGGCAATGCGGGCGCGGGTGGTGGCGGTGGGCAAGCGGCATCGGACGAGTCCGAAGGCGCGGCGCGGCGAACAAACGCCTTTGCTATACTCCGCGCATGATAGCGAAAATCAATGATGATCGGGCGCTCGCGCTCGCCCGCGACGTGCTCGACATCGAGGCGGACGCCGTGCGCGCGCTGCGCGACCAGCTCGACGGCGACTTCGTCCAGGCCGTCGCGCTGCTGCTCGGCTGCCGCGGCCGCGTCGTCGTATCCGGCATCGGCAAATCCGGGCATATCGCCCGCAAGATCGCGGCCACGCTGGCGAGCACCGGCACGCCGGCCTTCTTCGTCCACCCGGCCGAGGCCAGCCACGGCGACCTCGGCATGGTCACGTCGGACGACGTCTTCATCGGCATCTCCTATTCCGGCGAGTCGGAAGAACTCGTCGCGATCCTGCCGCTCGTGAAGCGGATCGGCGCGAAGCTGATCGCGATCACGGGCCGTGCGGAATCGAGCCTCGGCACGCTCGCCGACGTGAACCTGAACGCCGCGGTCTCGAAGGAAGCCTGCCCGCTGAACCTCGCCCCCACCGCGAGCACGACCGCCGCGCTCGCGCTCGGCGACGCGCTCGCCGTCGCGGTGCTCGACGCGCGCGGCTTCGGCTCCGAGGATTTCGCGCGCTCGCATCCGGGCGGCGCGCTCGGCCGGCGCCTGCTCACCCACGTGCGCGACGTGATGCGCTCGGGCGACGACATTCCGCGCGTCGGGCTCGACGCGACGCTGTCGGACGCACTGTTCCAGATCACCGCGAAGCGCCTGGGCATGACCGCCGTGGTCGACACCGACGGCCGCGTGGCCGGCATCTTCACCGACGGCGACCTGCGCCGCGTGCTGGCGCGCGACGGTGATTTCCGCACGCTGCCGATCGTCGACGTGATGACGCGCGAACCGCGCACGATCGGCCCCGACAATCTCGCGGTCGAGGCCGTGGAACTGATGGAGCGCCACCGGATCAACCAGATGCTGGTGGTCGATGCCGACGGTGCGCTGATCGGCGCGCTGAACATGCACGACCTGTTTTCGAAGAAGGTGATCTGATGAGTGCAGCGCTGACTGCGGCCGAACGCGCGAGCCGCGTGAAGCTGATGGTTTTCGACGTCGACGGCGTGCTGACCGACGGTGGCCTGCTGTTTACCGCGGCAGGCGACGCGATGAAGTCGTTCAATTCGCTCGACGGCCACGGCGTAAAGCTGCTCGGCGAGGCCGGCATCGCAACCGCGATCATCACCGGCCGCCGCTCGGACATCGTCGCGGCCCGCGCGAAGGAAATGAAGATCGCGCATCTGTTCCAGGGCGTCGAGAACAAGCTCGCCGTGTTCGGCGACCTGATCGCGTCGCTCGGCATCACCGCCGACGCCTGCGGCTATATGGGCGACGACTGGCCCGACCTGCCGGTGATGCTGCGCTGCGGCTTCGCGACGGCACCGGCCAACGCGCACCCCGAGGTGATCGCCCGCGCGCACTGGGTGGCCGAGGCCCGCGGCGGCCACGGCGCGGTGCGCGAAGTCTGCGACGCGATCCTGCGCGCGCAGCGCCGCTACGACGCGCTGCTCGCCGCTGCCTGCGGAGCCTGACGGATGAACACGCATTTCCGCTGGACCCAGCTGCTGCCGCTCGTCGCGGTCGCCGCGCTCGCGGGCATCACGTGGTGGCTGCTGCAGGCGACGCTGCCGCCGCCCGGCGAAGGCACCGTGCAGCCGAAGCGCCACACGCCCGACTATTTCGCGGACAACTTCTCGGTCACCGAGCTCGACCAGACGGGCACGACGCAGTACCGTCTGACGGCCGCGAAGCTGATTCATTACGAAGATACCGAAAACAGCGACCTGACCGATCCGGCCATGCGCGCATTCCAGCCCGGCAAGCCGGTCGTGACGACCACCGCGAAGCGCGGCACCGTCAACGGCGACGTGTCGATCGTCGACTTGTACGACGACGCGCGCATCCTGCGCGTGGCCGGCGGCGGCGACCCGCAGATGCAGGCCGATTCGCAGCATTTCCGGATCTTCGTCAATGACGATGTGATCCAGACCGAAAAGCCGGTTAAACTTCAGCGCGGCCTGTCGCTCGTCAACGCGACCGACGGCATGAAGTACAACAACGTCACCCGGGTCATCGAGCTTTACGGCAACGTGCGCGGCACGATCGCCGCGGCGGACACGTCCGGCGGCTCGAAAGGTCAATCCAGGTGACGCATCCCTCACGTGACTGCATGAACGAACCGTTCCCTCGACAGAATTCCGGCGGCGCTGCGCGCGCCGTCCGCGCCGCGCTCGCCGCGACGCTCGTGGCGCTCCCGCTCGTCGGGCTGGCGCCGCTCGCCCATGCCGAGAAGGCCGACCAGAACAAGCCGATCAACGTCGAGGCGGACAACCTGACCTATGACGACCTGAAGCAGGTGACGGTCGCGACCGGCAACGTCGTGATCACGAAAGGCACGATCATCATCAAGGGCGACCGCGTCGAAGTGCGCCAGGATCCCGAAGGCTATCAGTACGCGACGTCGTTCGGCAGCGGCAAGAAGCACGCGACGTTCCGCCAGAAACGCGAAGGTCTCGACGAATACATCGACGGCGACGCCGAGCGCATCGACTACGACGGCAAGCAGGACCTGACGACGCTGACCACCGCCGCGACCGTGCGCCGCCTGCAGGGCACGTCGACGATCGCCGACACCGTGCACGGCAGCGTGATCACGTACGACGGCCAGCGCGACTTCTACACCGCGAAGGGCGGCAAGGACGTCGCGGCACCGGGCAACCCGAACGGCCGCGTGCGCGCGATGCTGTCGCCGAAGAACGGTGGCCCCGGGCAGCTGAACGGCGCGCCGGCGAAGTTGTCGCCGTCGACCACGATCCAGGGAGCGCCGGGCCAATGAACGCGCTTTCGAACCGCCAGCCGGCCGGCACGACGAGCTCGCTCGTCGTCCGCAACCTGAAGAAACGCTACGGCTCGCGCACGGTCGTCAAGGACGTGTCGCTCGACGTGAAGAGCGGCGAAGTCGTCGGCCTGCTCGGCCCGAACGGCGCCGGCAAGACGACGTCGTTCTACATGATCGTCGGCCTCGTGCCGCTCGACGCGGGCGAGATCTCGCTGAACGGCAGCTCGATCAGCCTGCTGCCGATCCACAAGCGTGCGTCGCTCGGCCTGTCGTACCTGCCGCAGGAAGCGTCGGTGTTCCGCAAGCTGACCGTCGAGGAAAACATCCGCGCGGTGCTCGAACTGCAGCACGGCGACGACGGCAAGCGGCTGTCGAAGGACGCGATCGCGGCGCGCACCGAGGCGCTGCTCGACGAGCTGCAGATCGGCCACCTGCGCGAGAACCCGGCGCTGTCGCTGTCGGGCGGCGAACGCCGTCGCGTCGAAATCGCGCGCGCGCTGGCGACCAACCCGAACTTCATCCTGCTCGACGAACCGTTCGCCGGCGTCGACCCGATCGCAGTGCTCGAGATCCAGAAGATCGTCAAGTTCCTGAAACAGCGTAACATCGGCGTGTTGATTACCGATCACAACGTCCGCGAAACGCTCGGCATCTGCGACCACGCATACATCATCAGCGACGGTTCGGTGCTCGCCGCCGGCGCGCCGAGCGAAATCATCGAAAACGAAAGCGTGCGCCGCGTGTACCTCGGCGAACACTTCCGCATGTAACCTTCCCCGCGGCTGGCCGCCCCCTCCGGCGTCCGGCGGCTCCCGCCTGCGGCCGTGCGCCGCGCCGCGCGTAATCGCGGATGGCTCAAGGCACCTGGGTCGTGGCAAACTGCCGGTATGACTCCCTCTCTGCCATGAAAGCCAGCCTTCAACTCCGCCTGTCGCAACACCTGGCACTGACACCGCAACTGCAGCAGTCGATCCGGCTGCTGCAGTTGTCGACGCTCGAACTGCAGCAGGAAGTCGCGATGGCCGTCGCGCAGAATCCGCTGCTCGAGAACGATGACGAATGGATCGCGAGCCCGCTGCGCGTCGCGGCGGACGGATCGCTGATCGCGCAGACGCCTCCCAGCCAGAATACCGAGTCGGGCGCCGCGAACGGCAGCAGCCAGTCGAGCGATCGCGCCGAGCGCGACGAACCGGCCGCCGCCGACGAATACGACAGCTACGCGTCGGGCGACGCGGGCGACGGCCCGCAGTGGAATCTCGACGAGTTCGGCCGCTCGAGCGGCGCATCGGACGACGACGACCTCCCGCCGCTGCAGGTGCAGGAAGCCGCGACGTCGTTGCGCGACCACCTGTCCGCGCAATTGCGCGTCACGCAGGCCAGCCCGCGCGATCGCGCGCTCGTGATGTTCCTGATCGAATCGCTCGACGACGACGGTTACCTGACCGCCTCCCTCGACGAAGTGCTCGCCGACCTGCCGCCGGAACTGGAAATCGACTGCGACGAACTGAATGCGGCGCTCGCGCTGCTGCACAGTTTCGACCCGGCCGGGGTCGGGGCCCGCTCGGCGTCCGAATGCCTGAAGCTGCAGTTGCTGCGCCTCGATCCGTCCCCGACACGCACGCTCGCGCTCGAGATCGTGTCGCAGCATCTCGAACTGCTCGCCGCGCGCGACTTCACGCGGCTGCGCAAACACCTGAAGGCGAGCGACGATGCGCTGCGCGACGCGCACGCGCTGATCCGTTCGCTGGAGCCGTTCCCCGGCGCCGCGTACGGCAAGGCCGAGGCCGACTACGTCGTGCCCGACATCATCGTGAAGAAGGCCGGCCAGGGCTGGCTCGCGGAACTCAATCCGGAAGTGATGCCGCGCCTGCGAATCAACAACCTGTACGCGAACATCCTGCGCAACAGCCGCGGCGACCCGTCGGCCGGATCGTTGAAACAGCAGCTCCAGGAAGCACGCTGGCTGATCAAGAACATCCAGCAGCGATTCGACACGATCCTGCGTGTCGCGCAGGCTATTGTCGAACGTCAGAAGAATTTCTTTGCGCACGGTGAAATTGCCATGCGCCCCTTGGTTTTGCGGGAAATAGCTGATACGCTGGGCCTACACGAGTCGACTGTCAGCCGTGTGACAACTGGCAAGTACATGCTGACCCCGTTCGGGACGCTTGAATTTAAGTACTTCTTCGGATCACACGTTTCGACCGACACCGGAGGCGCCGCATCGTCGACCGCCATCCGAGCCCTGATCAAGCAACTGATAGGAGCTGAAGACCCAAAATCGCCACTTTCGGACAGCCGCATTGCCGAGCTGCTGGCAGAACAGGGATTCGTGGTCGCGCGCCGCACGGTTGCCAAGTATCGCGAAGCCCTCAAAATCCCGGCAGTGAATCTGCGCAAGTCTCTTTAAGCCTGCTGCCTGCCCGGCGGCAGGCGTGTTCCGGCCACCGCGCACACGGGGAACAGGCCGGGCGACTTGTCCGCGAATGTGCCGCTACCTGCGGCAGGGGCAAGTCGACCGGAGCGCCGCCTCGATGCGGCCGGGTGGTCACTCGCTTGGAGAAGCACTATGAACCTGAAGATCAGTGGACATCATCTCGAAGTCACGCCTGCAATTCGCGAATACGTGATCACCAAGCTGGACCGGGTGCTACGGCATAGCGATCAGGTAATCGATGGCACTGTGATCCTCTCGGTCGACAATCACAAGGAAAAGGACAAGCAGCAGCGCGCGGAAATCAATCTGCATCTGAAGGGCAAGGACATCTTCGTCGAAAGCGCGAACGGCAACTTGTATGCTGCGATCGATCTGCTGATCGACAAGCTGGATCGCCAGGTCGTCAAGCACATGGAGCGTCTGCAGACCCATGCGCACGACCCGATCAAGCTGCAGCCGTCGATCGACCAGATCGAACTGCCGCCGCAATAACGTTCACCGCAATACACACGCCGCCCGGTTCGCCGGGCGTTTTTTTTGTGTCCGAGCGGCAGTGGTGCGACCGGTCCGTCCATGCCGCGCCACGCACGCGGCTGTGCTCTATAATGTTCCGGTTATCGCCGGGGGGGCGTTGGGTGCGGTAGCTGCCTTGCAGGTTTCCGATGCCGAACGCCTTGATATCGCCGAACATGGAAAATCAGTCTGCCGCCGCAAGGAGACCCCAGGCCGCCCAATCGCCTGCCAACATGAATCGCCTAGCCAAAATCCTGCCCATAGAGAACGTCGTCATCGACCTCTCCGTCACCAGCAAGAAACGCGTCTTCGAACAAGCCGGGTTGATCTTCGAGAATCAGAACGGCATCGCCCGCAGCACCGTCACGGATAACCTGTTCGCGCGCGAGCGCCTCGGTTCGACCGGGCTCGGCGAAGGCGTCGCGATTCCGCACGGGCGCATCAAGGGGCTCAAGCACCCGCTCGCCGCGTTCGTGCGGCTGGCCGACGCGATCCCGTTCGAAGCGCCCGACGGCCAGCCCGTCGGTCTCCTGATTTTCCTGCTCGTCCCCGAGCAAGCCACCCAGCAGCACCTCGAGATCCTGTCGGAAATCGCGCAACTGCTGTCCGATCGCGACGCGCGCGAGCGTCTGCACAACGAAACGGATATCGCCGAGTTGCATCGCCTGCTCACTCAGTGGCAACCTTGAGTTGATCCGGGCGGAATTTTTCCGGTACGAGGCGGCACACGCCGTCGTCCAGGGCCGCCCGGCATGGCGACGTCCGTCGCCGCGCGCCTGCACACCGGCCCATTGGAGTGACGAGAGTCATGGATACGTCCAGCATCAACGCCCAGAGCATCTTCGACGACAACGCGGCCACGCTGAAGCTGAGCTGGCTGACGGGGCATGAAGGCTGGGAGCGCGGTTTTTCGGCCGACACCGTCGCCAACGCAACGTCGAGCGCCGACCTCGTCGGCCACCTGAATCTGATCCACCCGAACCGGATCCAGGTGCTCGGCGAAGCCGAAATCGACTACTACCAGCGGCAGACCGACGAAGACCGTTCGCGCCACATGGCCGAGCTGATCGCCCTCGAGCCACCGTTCCTCGTCGTCGCCGGCGGCGCTGCGGCGCCGCCCGAACTCGTGCTGCGCTGCACGCGCTCGTCCACGCCGCTGTTCACGACGCCGATGTCGGCCGCCGCGGTGATCGACAGCCTGCGGCTCTACATGTCGCGCATCCTCGCGCCGCGCGCGACGCTGCACGGCGTGTTCCTCGACATCCTCGGGATGGGCGTGCTGCTCACCGGCGACTCCGGGCTCGGCAAGAGCGAACTGGGCCTCGAACTCATCAGTCGCGGCCACGGCCTCGTCGCCGACGATGCCGTCGACTTCGTCCGACTTGGCCCCGATTTCGTCGAAGGCCGCTGCCCGCCGCTGCTGCAGAACCTGCTCGAAGTGCGCGGCCTCGGCCTGCTCGACATCAAGACGATCTTCGGTGAAACGGCGGTCCGCCGGAAAATGAAGCTGAAGCTGATCGTCCAGCTCGTGCGCCGCCCGGACGGCGAATTCCAGCGGCTGCCGCTGGAAAGCCAGACGGTCGACGTGCTTGGCCTGCCGATCAGCAAGGTCACGATTCAGGTTGCGGCCGGCCGCAACCTCGCGGTGCTCGTCGAGGCGGCCGTGCGGAATACGATCCTGCAGTTGCGCGGAATCGACACGTTGCGCGATTTCATGGATCGGCAACGACTCGCAATGCAAGATCCCGACAGTCAGTTCCCCGGCAAGCTCGTGTAACGCTCCCCGCGCCGGCCTCGCAGCGCCGACGCGTCGAGCCGGTGCTATGATGAAACGTCAGGATTCTCTGCTTCCCATGCGCATCGTCCTTATCACCGGCATCTCCGGCTCAGGCAAGTCCGTCGCGCTGAACGCGCTCGAAGACGCAGGCTACTACTGCGTCGACAACCTGCCGCCGCACGTGCTTCCCGAACTCGCCCGCTACCTGGCCGACGGCGGCCAGCACCGGCTCGCAGTCGCGATCGACGCGCGTTCGAGCGCGTCGCTGGACGAAATGCCCGGTCTGATCCGCGCGCTGTCGCTCGAGCACGATGTCCGCGTGCTGTTCCTCAACGCGAGCACGCAGGCGCTGATCCAGCGCTTCTCCGAAACGCGCCGGCGCCACCCGCTGTCCGGCTCGCCGTCGCACGACGCGAACGTCGGGCTGCTGTCGTCGCTCGAGGAAGCGATCGAGCGCGAACGCGAGCTGGTCGCACCGCTCGCCGAATTCGGCCACCAGATCGATACCAGCACGCTGCGCGCGAACGTGCTGCGCACGTGGGTCAAGCGCTTCATCGAGCAGAAGAACAACGACCTGATGGTGATGTTCGAGTCGTTCGGCTTCAAGCGCGGCGTGCCGCTCGATGCCGACCTGATGTTCGACGTGCGCGCGCTGCCGAACCCGTACTACGACCATGAGCTGCGCCCGCTCACCGGGCTGGACCAGCCGGTCATCGCCTTTCTCGACGCACTGCCGATCGTCCACCAGATGATCGACGACATCCATGCGTTCCTGACGAAATGGCTCCCGCACTTTCGCGAAGACAACCGCAGCTACCTGACCGTCGCCATCGGCTGCACGGGCGGTCAGCATCGCTCGGTGTTCATCGCGGAAACGCTCGCCGCGCGCCTCGCGCACGATGCGAACGTGATCGTGCGGCATCGTGACGCGCCCGTGGATGTCGACGCGTCGTCGCGGCTCGTCGCCGAGGTCGAACGACCTTAGCGACACCGCCCTCTTGCCGGTGCGCCATGTCCACGCTATCGACCACCCTGATCGACCTGCCGCTGTTTCCGCTGCACACGGTGCTGTTCCCCGGTGGCTGGCTGCCGCTCAAGGTGTTCGAGGCGCGCTATCTCGACATGTCCCGCGCATGCCTGCGCGACGACGCGCCGTTCGGCGTGTGCCTGCTGAAGAGCGGACCCGAGGTCGCGCAGGACGGCGCCGTGTCGGTGCCCGAGACGATCGGCTGCATGGCGCGCATCACCGAGTGCGATACCGGCGAATTCGGGATGCTGTACCTGCAGGCGATCGGCACGCAGCGGTTCGAGCTGCTGTCGTATCGCGTCGAAGGCAACGGGTTGCTGGTCGGGATCGCGGAGCCGCTGCCCGACGACATCCCGCTCGAAGGTGAACAGGCGCTCGCGCAATTCGGCTCGTGTGCCGAGGTGCTGGAGCGCATCATCGAAGCGCTGAAGAAATCCGAACCGGACAAGATGCCGTTCGCCGAACCGTTTCGCCTCGACGACCCGAGCTGGGTATCGAACCGCCTCGCTGAACTGCTGCCGCTCGACCTGCGTGCGCGGCAGAAATTGATGGAATTTCCGGACGTCGGCGCGCGGATCGATGCCGTGCACCACGTGCTCGATCGGCACGGATGGCTGTAAGCCTCGGCTGGCCAAGCGCGTCGCAGCGGCGGCGCGAGCGAATCATCCTGGCGGGCAAAACACCCGCGGCGGCCCGGTGCTTCCGTGAGCGCGCCGCGCCCTTCCCTTTTCTTTACAGCAGCGGCCCGCTCAACGCATCGAGCAGCTTGCGCACGGGCGCCGGCACGCCGTACGCATCGAGCCCCGCCAACGGCACCCACGCCGTCTCGGCATCCTGCACGTGCGTGCGCGGCCGCCCGCCGTTCGCCACATCGCTCAGCCGCGGCTCGATCTCGAGCCGGAAATGCGTGAACGTGTGCGTGAACGGCGCGAGCGGCACCGGGCCGCCACCGCCGAAGCCGCGTGCGAGTTCCGCGAGTGCCACATCGCCGTCTGCCTGCGGCAGGCACCACAGGCCGCCCCAGATGCCGGCCGGCGGACGCCGCTCAAGCAGCACGGCGTCGCCGTCGCGCAACACGAGCATCCAGGTCTTGCGCGTCGGCACCGCCTTCTTCGGCCGCGCGGCCGGAAGTTCGCGCTGCCGGCCCGTCGATTGCGCGACACAGTCGCCCGCGAACGGGCAGCGCGCGCAATCCGGCTTGCCGCGCACGCACAGCGTCGCGCCGAGATCCATCAGCCCCTGCGTATAGGCACTCACGTCGGCCGCGTTCGCGGCATCCGGCAGCAGCGATTCCGCAAGCGCCCACATGTCGTTCTCGACGCGCTTCTCGCCCGGAAAGCCTTCGACGCCGAACACCCGCGCCAGCACGCGCTTCACGTTGCCGTCGAGGATCGTCGCGCGCGCACCGTACGCGAACGACGCAATCGCCGCGGCCGTCGAACGGCCGATGCCCGGCAGTTCGGCGAGCGCTTCCGGCGTCGACGGGAATACGCCGCCATGCTCGTTGACGACGACCTGCGCGCAGCGATGCAGGTTGCGTGCGCGCGAGTAGTAGCCGAGCCCGGCCCACAGCGCCATCACGTCGTCGGACGGCGCGGCCGCGAGCGCGGCGACGTCGGGAAAGCGCTCGAGAAAGCGCGTGTAATACGGGACGACGGTCGAGACCTGCGTCTGCTGCAGCATGATTTCCGACAGCCAGATCCAGTAGGGATCGCGGGTGTTCTGCCACGGCAGGTCGTGGCGACCGTGCACGCGCTGCCAGGCGATCAGGCGCGTGGCGAACGTGCGATGCAGCGGTGTGACGGGGAACGGAGCGGGAGCAATGCGGGGCGGCTTCAAGTGTTCGAATCTTTGGAAAGAGGTTGCAACGCGCGACTCAACGCTGGCAGGTCGGGCAGAAATAGGTCGAGCGCTGCCCCTGCACGATCTGGCGGATCGGCGTGCCGCATGTGCGGCAAGGTAGCCCCGCCCGGTCGTAGACGAAGCAGTCGAGCTGGAAATAGCCGCTTTCGCCGTTGCTGCCGACGAAATCGCGCAGCGTGCTGCCGCCGCGCTCGATCGCGTCGGCGAGGGTCGCGCGCACCGCGTCGGCCAGCCGCTCGTAGCGCGGCAGCGACACCTTGCCGGCGGCGGTCGTCGGCCGGATGCCCGCGCGAAACAGGCTCTCCGACGCATAGATGTTGCCGACGCCGACGACCATGTTGCCCGCGAGCAGCGCCTGCTTGACCGACACCGTGCGGCCGCGCGTGCGCGCGTGCAGCAGCGCGCCGGTGAACGCCGGCGAGAACGGCTCGACGCCGAGGCTGGCGAGCAGCGGATGCGCATGCACGTCGCCCGCTTCGCGCGGGTGCCACAGCACCGCGCCGAAACGGCGCGGATCGCGGAACCGGAGCACGAATTCGTCGAAGATCCAGTCGATGTGGTCGTGTTTCGCGGCGACCGGCACGCCGGCTGCGGGCAGCACGCGCAGCGTGCCCGTCATCCCGAGATGAACGATGAACCAGCCCGCGTCAACCTCGAACAGCAGATACTTGCCTCGACGCTCGACGGCGAGCACCTCGCGCGCGCGCAATTGCTCGGCGAGCCCCGCCGGCACGGGCCAGCGCAGCATCGCGGTACGGACGTCGACACGCTCGACGCGGCGGCCCGCGACAAAGGGCTCGATGCCCCGGCGCGTGACTTCGACTTCTGGCAACTCTGGCATGTTTTGCGGGTCTGAGACTGGATTCACGATCGTGCGTGTATTGTAGCGAGCGCGTTACAATCGGTTGAAACATCGAACGGATTTCCATGACCTTGCCCTCGAAGCTGCTTCTGAAGCGCCCCGCCGCCGTGCGCGGCGCGCGCGCCTTCCCGGTCCGCCGTGCGCTCGGCGCCGCGCTGTTCGCCGCGTGGACCCTCACCGCCTTCCCGGCTCACGCGCAGAATCCGGCATCGGACGACGCGGAGCCGCAGGGCGCGTTCGAGCACGTAATGCCGGACGAGAAAAAGGATCTCCCGGGCGTCCCGCTGACGAGCCAGATCGTCTATCAGGTGCTGGCCGCCGAGGTCGCGCTCCAGCGCAACCAGCCTGCGCCGGCCTACCAGACCTACCTCGCGCTCGCCCGCGACACGCGCGACCCCCGCATGGCGCAGCGCGCGACCGAGATCGCGCTCGGCGCGCAAAGCCCGGCCGACGCGCTGTCCGCAGCCAATCTGTGGCGCCAGTACGCACCCGATTCGAACCGCGCATCGCAAGTCGACGCCGCGCTGCTCGTGCTCGCCGGCAAGCCGGCCGACGCGCAGCCGATGCTCGCGCGCGAACTGGCCCGCGCGACCGGTGAAACGCGCGGCCCCGCGATCCTCGCGCTGCAGGCACTGCTGGTGCGCGGCGCCGACCGCGTCGGCGGCCTCGCGGTGCTGAAGGACATGCTGAAGAACGACATGAACCGCCCCGAGGCGCAGCTCGCGATCGCGCGGCAGCAAATCGCGGTCGACGACAAGGAAGGCGCGGCGCAGTCGCTGAAGCAGGCGCTGCAGATCCGCCCCGACTATCTGCCGGCGGCGCTGATGCTGTCGCAGATGGGGCCCGCCGAGCGCGCGGCCGGCATCGCGTCGTTCGAGAAATATGTTCAGCAGAATCCGAAGTCGCGCGATGCGCGCCTCGCTCTGTCGCAGCTCTATCTCTCCGACGACCGCCTCGACGACGCGCAGAAGCAGTTCGAGACGATGCGCAAGCTCGACTCGAAGGACCCGACGCCGCTGATGGCGCTCGCGCTGATCAAGATCCAGCAGAAGAAGCTCGACGACGCGAGCGCGTACCTGAAACAGTACGTGCAGCTCGGCGACAAGCAGCCGAACCTCGACGTCGGCCAGGGCTACATCTACCTCGCGCAGATCTCGATCGAACAGGGCAACGATGCGCAGGCGTCGCAATGGCTCGACAAGGTCGACCAGACGAGCCAGCACTACCTGCCCGCGCAGATCACGCGCGCGCAGCTGCTGCAGAAACAGGGCAAGACCGACGAGGCACGCAAGGTGCTCGACGACCTGCCGATCAGCGATCCGCGCGATGCGGCCGTGGTCGCACGCACCGATGCGTCGATCCTGTTCACCGCGAAGCGCTATCCGGAAGCCGAGGCGCGACTCGCGCAGGCAGTCCAGGATTTCCCGGACGATCCCGACCTGCGCTACGACTACGCGATGGCGGCCGAGAAGACCGGCCACTACGCGGCGATGGAAAAGCAGCTGCGCGAGCTGATCCGCACGCAGCCCGACAACCCGCAGGCGTACAACGCGCTCGGCTATTCGCTGGCCGATCGCAACCAGCGCCTGCCCGAGGCCAGCAAGCTGATCGACAAGGCACTGTCGCTCGCGCCGAACGACGCGTACATCATGGACAGCCTCGGCTGGGTGAAGTACCGGATGGGCGACACGGCGGGCGCGACGAAGGTGCTGCGGCGCGCGTACGAGCTGCAGCCGAACGCCGAGATCGGCGCGCACCTCGGCGAAGTGCTGTGGAAGAGCGGCGCGCAGGACGACGCGCGCGTCGCGTGGCGTGCCGCGCAGAAGCTCGAACCCGACAACGACACGCTCGTGCAGACGCTCAAGCGCCTGCAGGTCAACGGCCTGTGATGCGGATGTTCCCGATGCTTTCCCCGTCTTCCCGCGCGCTGCGCGCGCTTGCCGCGGCTGGCGCCGCGCTCGCGCTCGTCGGCTGCGCGAGCACGCCGCCGTCGGCAAATGCGCCGTCGGGCGCCGTGCTGCAGACGGCCGCGACACACGCGTACCACGGCCGCTTCGCGGTGCAGTACAGTGACCGCCTCGGCCGACCACAGAACGTGTACGGTAACTTCGACTGGCAGGAGCACGGCGACGACGTGTCGCTCGAACTGCGCAGCCCGCTCGGCCAGACGCTCGCGGTCGTGAAATCGACGCCGCAGGCCGCATCGCTCGAACTGCCGAACCGCCAGCCGCAATACGCGACGGACGTCGGCGAACTGATGCAGAACGCGCTCGGCTTCTCGCTGCCGCTGGCCGGTCTGCGCTATTGGCTGCTGCCGACGCCCGCGCCCGCGACGCCCGCGCAGACGGTGCGCGACCCCGCGGACACGACGCACGTCAAGCAGATCCGCCAGGACGGCTGGACGATCGACTATCTCGCCTACGCGGACGCACCGGCGACGGGCGTCAAACGCGTCAACCTCGTGCGCGCGACGCCGCCGCTCGACATCAAGCTCGTGCTCGACCAGTAAGCACGTGAACCTAGCCCCGACATACGCATGACCGATTCGATCCGCTCGCTGCGCAACTGCCTTGCGCCCGCGAAACTCAACCTGTTCCTGCACATCACCGGCCGTCGACCGAACGGCTATCACGATCTGCAGAGCGTGTTCCAGCTGCTGAACTGGGGCGATACGCTGCACTTCACGCTGCGCGACGACGGTCGCGTCGCACGCGTCACCGACGTGCCGGGCGTGCCCGAGGAAAGCGATCTCGTCGTGCGCGCGGCCAACCTGCTGAAAACGCACACGGGCACCACGGCCGGCGTCGACATCGAGATCGACAAGCGCCTGCCGATGGGCGCGGGCCTCGGCGGCGGCAGCTCGGACGCGGCGACGACGCTGCTCGCGCTGAACCGCCTGTGGCAACTCGATCTGCCGCGCACGGAACTGCAGTCGCTCGCGGTGAAACTCGGCGCGGACGTCCCGTTTTTTGTTTTTGGAAAAAATGCGTTCGCTGAGGGTATCGGAGAAGAATTAGCTGAGGTAGAATTGCCGACTCGCTGGTTCTTGGTTGTGACGCCACGAGTTCATGTCCCCACCGCTGAAATTTTTTCAGATGAGTTGTTGACAAGAGATACGAAGCGCGTCACAATTACGGACTTTCTTGCACAGCAAAGCAGCGATGCGGGATGGCCAGACAGCTTCGGCCGGAACGACATGCAGCAAGTTGTGACAAGTAAGTACGCGGAAGTTGCGCAGGTGGTCAAATGGTTGTATGATGTGACCCCCGCGAGGATGACCGGCTCCGGAGCAAGCGTGTTTGCAGCGTTTCATAGCAGGCACGAGGCAGAAGCGGCGAAAGCCAAGCTGCCCACCAGTTGGAACGGTGCAGTTGCCGAGAGTCTGAACGAGCATCCGCTCTTCGCTTTCGCGTCATGAAGTTTTGCTTTATCGGATAGCCTACAAGTCCGGTGAAGTTATCAGT
Organism: Burkholderia sp. Bp9012; assembly: GCF_003853825.1. Classification (NCBI taxonomy): domain Bacteria; kingdom Pseudomonadati; phylum Pseudomonadota; class Betaproteobacteria; order Burkholderiales; family Burkholderiaceae; genus Burkholderia; species Burkholderia sp. Bp9012. The sequence continues at coordinate 29,962 of NZ_QTQA01000013.1, forward strand.
TGAGTGTAGGGGAGTCGCCAAGTTGGTCAAGGCACCGGATTTTGATTCCGGCATGCGAGGGTTCGAGTCCTTCCTCCCCTGCCAAAAATTTTCCCGCATTTCCCGCCTAAGCCTGAAGCAGGTGCACGATGAGCAGCCACAGCCATGATGGCTTGATGGTCTTTACTGGCAACGCGAATCCCGCGCTCGCCCAGGAAGTCGTCAATATCCTTGGAATTCCCCTCGGCAAAGCAATGGTCAGCCGTTTCTCCGACGGCGAGATCCAGGTCGAGATCCAGGAAAACGTGCGCGGCAAGGACGTCTTCGTCCTGCAATCCACGTGCGCGCCCACGAACGACAACCTGATGGAACTGATGATCATGGTCGACGCGCTCAAGCGTGCGTCCGCCGGCCGGATCACTGCCGCCATCCCCTACTTCGGCTATGCCCGCCAGGACCGTCGCCCGCGCTCGGCGCGCGTCGCGATCTCGGCGAAGGTCATCGCGAACATGCTGGAAATCGCCGGCGTCGAGCGGATCATCACGATGGATCTGCACGCCGATCAGATTCAAGGCTTCTTCGACATCCCGGTCGACAACATCTACGCAACGCCGATCCTGCTGGGCGACCTGCGCAAGCAGAACTACTCGGATCTGCTCGTCGTGTCGCCGGACGTCGGCGGCGTGGTCCGTGCCCGGGCACTCGCGAAGCAGCTCAACTGCGATCTCGCGATCATCGACAAGCGTCGTCCAAAGGCGAACGTCGCCGAAGTGATGAACATCATCGGTGAAGTCGAAGGCCGCACCTGCGTGATCATGGACGACATGGTCGATACGGCCGGCACGCTCTGCAAGGCCGCGCAAGTGCTGAAGGATCGCGGTGCGAAGCAGGTGTTCGCGTACGCGACGCACCCGGTTCTGTCGGGCGGCGCCGCCGACCGCATCGCCGCATCGGCACTCGACGAGCTGGTCGTCACCGATACGATCCCGCTGTCGGCCGAATCGCTGGCGTGCTCGAAGATCCGCTCGCTGACGAGCGCGAGCCTGCTGGCCGAAACGTTCTCGCGGATTCGCCGCGGCGACTCGGTGATGTCGCTGTTCGCGGAATCCTGATCGCGGAACGACACGACATAGCATGCGCGGAAAGCGAAGCGGCAACGCTTCGCTTTTTGCACAATCGGACGGGATAGACGAAGCCCCGTCCGTTTCATCGGGGGCCGCCATTTCGCCGGCCCCGTTTTACTGCCTGGTCGCGGGCAGCTAATGGAGAATCACATGAAAGTCGTCGCTTTCGAGCGCCAACAGCAAGGTACGGGTGCGAGCCGCCGCCTGCGCAACGCCGGTAAGACCACGGGTATCGTCTACGGTGGCGAAGCAGCCCCGCAAAAGATCGAACTCGATCACAACGCGCTGTGGCACGCACTGAAGAAGGAAGCCTTCCACTCGTCGATCCTCGACCTCGAAGTGGCTGGCCAGTCGCAACAGGTTCTGCTGCGCGACGTGCAATACCACCCGTTCAAGCAACTCGTGCTGCACGTGGACTTCCAGCGCGTCGACGCGAAGAAGAAGCTGCACACGAAGGTGCCGCTGCACTTCCTGAACGCTGAAGTCAGCCCGGCAGTGAAACTGTCGAGCGCAATCGTCTCGCACGTCACGACGGAAATCGAAGTCGAGTGCCTGCCGTCGGCTCTGCCGGAATTCCTGGAAGTCGATCTGTCGAAGATCGAAGCAGGTCAGTCGCTGCACGCGAAGGACATCGCACTGCCGAAGGGCGTGACGCTGGTCGCGCACGTCGACGCGGAAAACCCGGTTGTCGCATCGGCGACGGTCCCGGCTGGTGCCGTGTCGGACGCAGCAGGCGAAGGCGAAACGCCGGCTGCCTAAACGGCCGCCTACGCGCCCGTTCGATCCGTTTCGAGAAACGGTCGACACAACCCGCCGCGGCTTGCCCGGCGGGTTTTTCTTTTTCTGCGCCCAGGCGGGCGCTGCCGCCTACGAAACGTCATGATCAAACTGATCGTCGGCCTCGGCAATCCCGGGGCAGAATATACTGCGACGCGCCACAACGCCGGCTTCTGGCTGATCGACCAGCTCGCCCGCGAAGCAGGCGCGACGCTGCGCGACGAGCGCCGCTTCCATGGCTTCTACGCGAAGGCGCGCCTGCACGGCGAGGAAGTCCACCTGCTCGAGCCGCAAACCTACATGAACCGCTCCGGCCAGTCGGTCGTCGCGCTCGCGAGTTTCTTCAAGATCCTGCCCGACCAGATCCTCGTCGCACACGACGAACTCGATCTGCCGCCCGGCACGGTGAAGCTGAAGCTCGGCGGCGGCAGCGGCGGTCACAACGGTCTGAAGGACATCACCGCGCATCTGTCGTCCCAGCAGTACTGGCGCCTGCGCATCGGCATCGGCCATCCGCGCGACCTGATCCCGGAAGGCGCGCGCGCCGGCGCGAAGCCCGACGTCGCAAACTTCGTGCTGAAGCCGCCGCGCCGCGAAGAGCAGGACGTGATCGACGCATCGATCGAGCGCGCGCTCGCCGTCATGCCGATGGTCGTCAAGGGCGAACTCGACCGCGCGACGATGCAGTTGCATCGCAACTGACTGCGCACCGCACCGGCATGGTGCAACGTGCCGTCCGGCGCCGCCGGGCGGCGTCTCGGTCGTGCGCAATCGCGCACCGCCGCATCCACATGCGGTAATCTGGTTGTTTTTGCCCGTCAGGAGCCAAGCGGTGAGCCGTTACTGGAGCGACATCGTTCAGCAACTCGTGCCTTACGTGCCGGGCGAACAGCCCGCGCTCGCACACCCCGTCAAGCTGAACACCAACGAGAATCCCTATCCGCCTTCGCCGCGCGTCGTCGCGGCGATCGCACGCGAACTCGGCGACACCGGCGACACGCTGCGCCGCTATCCCGACCCACTCGCGCGCGCACTGCGCGAGACGGTCGCGGCCCATCATCGCATCAAGCCCGAGCAGGTCTTCGTCGGCAACGGCTCCGACGAGGTGCTCGCGCACGCGTTCCAGGCACTGCTCAAGCATGACCGGCCGCTGCGCTTTCCCGATATTTCGTACAGCTTCTACCCGACCTACGCGCGCCTGTACGGTGTCGAGACCGCAATCGTGCCGCTCGCGGACGACTTCTCGATCCGTGTCGAAGACTATCTCGACGATGTGGGCGGCGTGCTGTTTCCGAACCCGAACGCGCCGACCGGGCGCGCGCTGCCGCTCGCGGACATTGAGCGGATTGCGGCCGCGAACCCGTCGTCGGTCGTGTTGATCGACGAGGCGTACGTCGATTTCGGCGCGCAATCCGCGATCACGCTGATCGACCGCCATCCGAACCTGCTCGTCGTGCACACGACGTCAAAGGCGCGCTCGCTCGCGGGCATGCGCGTCGGCTTCGCGTTCGGCGATGCGGCGTTGATCGACGCACTGAATCGTGTGAAGGACAGCTTCAATTCCTATCCGCTCGACCGGCTCGCGCAGGTCGCCGCGCAGGCGGCATACGAGGACACCGACTACTTCGGTGCGACCTGCCGACGCGTGATCGACAGCCGCGCGCGGCTCACGCACGCGCTGGAGGCACTCGGTTTCGACGTCGTGCCGTCGAGCGCGAATTTCGTGTTCGCGCGCCATCCCGCGCACGATGCGGGCACGATCGCGGCAAAGCTGAAGGATCGGGAAATTTTCGTACGGCACTTCCGGGCGCCACGCATCGACCAGCATTTGCGCATCACCGTCGGCACCGACGCCGAATGCGACGCGCTCGTCGCGGCATTGCGCGACCTGATCGGCTGAAGCGAAGGGAGAAGTGGAACCGGCGCCGAACGGCGCCGGTCAGGGAATTCATGCCGTTGCGACGCGCGCGTCACCGCACGGTCACTGCGCGTCGTCGCCCTTCGCGGCGGTCAACGCGTGATACTTCGCCATCAACTGCGCGTGCGATTCCTCATGCTGCGGATCGCGCGGAATGCATTCGACCGGACACACCTGCTGGCACTGCGGTTCGTCGAAATGGCCGACGCACTCGGTGCACTTGTTGGGGTCGATCACGTAGATATCCGGGCCCATCGAAATCGCGCCGTTCGGGCACTCTGGCTCGCACACGTCGCAATTGATGCACTCGTCGGTAATCATCAAAGACATACTGATCTCACTTCTTCAGGCCAGCGGCCGGCTTCGCAGCGAAACCGGCCGGCGCCGCGTCACGCGGCCGGGCCTCCCATCGCGGCGACTTTCTCGGTCAGCCACTTCTCGACGGACGGGAACACGAACTTGCTGACATCGCCGCCCAACTGCGCGATTTCGCGCACGATCGTCCCCGAGATGAACTGATACTGATCGGATGGCGTCATGAACATCGTCTCGACGTCGGGCAGCAGATAGCGGTTCATGCCGGCCATCTGGAACTCATATTCGAAATCGGACACGGCACGCAGGCCGCGCACGATCACGCGCGCGTTGTTGGTGCGGACAAAGTCCTTCAGCAGGCCCTTGAAACCCATCACCTTCACGTTCGGATAATGGCCGAGCACCTCGTTCGCAATCTTCAGACGTTCTTCCAGCGAGAAAAACGGCTTCTTCGCGCGGCTGTCGGCAACACCGACCACCAGCGTATCAAAAATGCTCGATGCACGCCGCACGAGGTCTTCGTGCCCGCGTGTCAGCGGATCGAACGTACCGGGATACACGGCGACTACCATGTCGCTCCTCCTGTCATCACGCAAACGGGGTGGCAGCCGTGCGACGCGCACGCCGCTGCCGAGATGGGCATGCGTCGCCTTTGCGGCGCGCCGCCTCGTATGGAACGCGCATTATTCATCATTTTCGCGCCGCAGCAAATGAAAGTGAACCACACCCGCCTTGCCGTGCTTCACCACCTGCCAACCGGCCAGCGCTTCGTGGGCGGCCGGGTCGAGCTCCGCGCCCGTCTCGACGTACAGGGCGCCCTCCGGCGCGACGAGCGGCGCCGCCAGCGCGATCGCGCGATCGAGTACGGCCGGCTCACCGAACGGCGGATCGAGGAACACGACGTCGAACGCACCCGGGGTCAGCCCGGCCGCGAGCCGCAGCGCGTCGGCTTCCGCGACCTCGACCGAGCGTGCGCCGAGCTTGTCCTTGATCGCGCGCAGTTGCTGCGCCGCGCGCGGGTGGCGCTCGACCATCACGACGCTCGTCGCGCCGCGCGACGCGGCCTCGAACCCGAGCGCACCGGTGCCCGCGAACAGGTCGAGGCAGCGCCGGCCTTCGAGATCCTGGCCGAGCCAGTTGAACAGCGTCTCGCGCACGCGATCGGGCGTCGGCCGCAGGCCGTCGAGATCGAGCACGGCGAGCGGCGTGCGTTTCCAGTCACCGCCGATGATGCGGATCGTGTGCGGCTTGCCGCGGCCAGGGGGGGCCGTCGGGCGGCCGGAAGAGGAACGGGACATACGGAATATCGACAACGGGGGGACCGGGTGCGCAGGAGGGCGCACCGCCAAACAGGCGCACGTTACCACAGCGGCGGCACCGGCTGACGCGAGTGCGCCGCCGCACTGATAAAATGCACGGTTTCGGCCGCCATGCACACGCACGACGGCCCGTCCGGCGCTGCGCCCTAGCGGCGCCCCGCCCTCTTCCCGACGTCAGACCATGTTCAGCTTCTTCAAACGATTCAAGAAAACGCAGGAGCCCGACTCCGCGGAATCGCAATCGATCGATGCGCCGCGACCGGACGAACCGTCCGACACGCGCCAGGCGATCGAAGCGCCGCAAGCACCCGCGCAACCGCAGCAGGCCGCGCCTGCCGTCGTGATGACGGTCACGCCGACCAACGACGGCAGCGACGAAGTCGTCGAAGCGGTCGAGATCGTGCCGCCGCCGACGCAGGACGCCTCCGCGAAGAAATCGTGGCTCGCGCGCCTGAAGTCCGGCCTCGCAAAGACGGGCTCGAGCATCACCGGCGTATTCGTCAATACGAAGATCGACGAGGACCTGTACGAAGAGCTCGAGGCCGCGCTGCTGATGTCCGACGCCGGCGTCGATGCGACCGAGTACCTGCTCGGCGCGCTGCGCGAGAAGGTGCGCGCTGGCCGGCTGACCGATCCGCAGCAGGTGAAGGGCGCGCTGCACGACCTGCTCGTCGAACTGCTGAAGCCGCTCGAGAAATCGCTGATGCTCGGCCGCGCGCAGCCGCTCGTGATGATGATCACGGGCGTGAACGGCGCAGGCAAGACCACCAGCATCGGCAAGCTCGCGAAGCACCTGCAGAGCTTCGACCAGTCGGTGCTGCTGGCTGCGGGCGACACGTTCCGCGCGGCCGCGCGCGAACAACTGGCGGTCTGGGGCGAGCGCAACAACGTGACGGTCGTCCAGCAGGAAAGCGGCGACCCGGCCGCCGTGATCTTCGACGCGGTCAGCGCGGCGCGCGCGCGCAGGATCGACGTGATGATGGCCGACACGGCCGGCCGCCTGCCGACGCAGCTGCACCTGATGGAAGAGCTGAAGAAGGTGAAGCGCGTGATCTCGAAGGCGCACGATGGCGCGCCGCACGAGGTGCTGCTCGTGATCGACGCGAACACGGGCCAGAACGCGCTCACGCAGGTGAAGGCATTCGACGATGCACTCGGCCTCACGGGCCTGATCGTCACGAAGCTCGACGGCACCGCGAAGGGCGGCATTCTCGCCGCGATCGCGCGGCAGCGCCCGGTGCCCGTCTACTTCATCGGCGTCGGCGAGAAAGTCGAGGACCTGCAGCCGTTCAGCGCAGTCGAATTCGCGGACGCGCTGCTCGACTGAACGCCGCCGGCCCGCACCGCACGGGGCGCCTTCGGGCGCCCTTTTTTCATGCACGTCCGGAAGCCGTCAGCCGGCGGCTGGCTGACCCACGGCGTCATTCGGCGTCATTCGGCGTCGGGCTGCGCGCCGGGCTCGGCGGCCTTGAACGCGTCCAGCGTCGACGCATGATCGGCGATCCGCTGGATCGTCGGAAAGCGCGTCGTGTCGATCGAGAAACGGTTCGCGTTGAACACCTGCGGCACGATGCAGATATCGGCGAGCGTCGGCGTGTCACCGAAGCACAGCTTGCCGGTGCGCGGATCGTTCGCGAGGCGCGTCTCCAGCGATGCGAAACCCGCCTCGATCCAGTGCCGGTACCAGTCGTTCTTCGCTTCCTCGGACACCTTCAGCGAGTGCTTCAGGTACTTGAGCACGCGCAGGTTGTTCAGCGGATGGATCTCGCACGCGACCTGCAGCGCAATCGCCCGCACATATGCGCGGTCGACCGGCTGCTTTGGCAACAGCGCCGGTTCGGGATGCGTTTCCTCGAGATATTCGATGATCGCGAGCGATTGCTGCAGCGTGGCATTGCCGTCGATCAGCGTCGGCACGACCGCATCCGGATTCACCGCGCGGTAGGCGTCCTTCAATTGCTCGCCGCCGTCGCGCAGCATGTGCACGGGAACCGTGTCGTACGGCAGCTGCTTCAGGTTCAGGGCGATCCGCACGCGGTACGACGCGGAACTGCGGAAATAGCTGTAGAGCTTCATGGGATGTCTCTCTGGTTCGTATTCGGCCGGCGACTGCGTCCGCGGCGCACGCGGCACCGCCGGGAACCCGAGTTTAGCGCGCCGCGCCGCGTCGGCGCGCGCGGCCGTGCCCGTGCGATACTCGGGGCATTCCTCACCGCTCACCGCGCGGCCCGATGCCGGCCGCCCGCCCCACGCCCCGATGACCGCTCCCCTCGACCCAGCAACCTCGCCGTTTCCTTGCGCCCGCTTCATCAAGGAAATCGGCCGCGGCCCGCACGGCGCACGCGCGCTGTCCGCCGAAGACACGTTCGAGCTCTATCGCGCGATGCTCGATGCGCGCGTGTCGGACGTCGAACTCGGCGCGATCCTGATCGCCTATCGCCTGAAGGGCGAAAGCGCCGACGAACTGGCCGCGATGCTCGCCGCCGCGCAGGCGTCGTTCGAACCCGTGCACGTGCAGGACGCCGCGTTCCGCCCGGTGTCGATCCCGAGCTACAACGGCGCGCGCAAGCAGCCGAACCTGGTGCCGCTGCTCGCGCTGCTGCTCGCGCGCGAAGGCGTACCGGTGCTCGTACACGGTGTCGAGCGCGATCCGGGCCGCGTGACGAGCGCGGAGATCTTCTCTGCGCTGTCGATCCCGCCGTCGACATCGCACGACGCGATCGAGGACACGCTCGCGGAGCGCCGCGTCGCGTTCGCGCCCATTGACGCGCTGGCGCCGCGCATCGCGCGTCTGCTGTCGCTGCGCGGCGTGCTCGGCGTGCGCAACTCGACGCACACGCTCGTGAAGATCCTGCAGCCGTTCGCGCCGGCCGGGCTGCGGCTCGTCAACTACACGCATCCGCCGTACCGCGACAGCCTCGCGCAACTGTTCCGCGATCATCCGGACGCCGCACTGGGCGGCGCGCTGCTCGCGCGCGGCACCGAAGGCGAAGCGGTGGCCGACACGCGGCGCCAGGTGCAGGTCGACTGGCTGCACGACGGCGTGTGCGACATGCTGATCGAGCCAGAGCGCTCGTCGAGCGACGCGCCGCCTGTGGCGCTGCCCGAATCGCGCGACGCGGCCACCACGGCCGCGTGGACGGACGCCGTGCTGCGCGGCGAAATTCCGGTACCCGACACGCTTGCGCGGCAGGTCGAGACGATCGTGCGGATCGTACGAATCGAGCGGACAGCCCGGCTCGCACCGTGACCGGCGTCCCGGGCCGGCACGCCGTCGCGCCGGCCTTTCAACCGACCATTTGACACGCGCATGCATCCTGACATAGAGTTGTCGCCATGCGTTCCTTTCCGAACACCCTCCGAATTACCTCCGGCCGCCTAGCGCGGTCGCTATCGCTACGACTAGCCTAAGGCTGTCGTAGCGCCGTGTGCTGTCCGCACGGTCCCTCCCTGCAGTTCCTCGCAGCACCCTTCTCGCAGTTTTTACAACCCGAAGTCGTCAGCATTCGTCCGTCTATCCGTCGGCCGATTCGCGAAGATCATCCGCATCCGCAGCGCGTTTCCGGCGCCACGGTGCGAGGCAGCGCCACCCGTCGCCCATGCCGCCCGTCTTCGCTCGCGACTTGAGACCCGAGGTCCAGAAGATGAAGCGCAACCCGCAAGACAAGTACCGTCCGTTCGAACCCGTCCGCATCAATGGCCGCCGCTGGCCGACCCGCACCATCGAGCGTGCGCCCGTCTGGATGAGCACCGACCTGCGCGACGGCAACCAGTCGCTGATCGAGCCGATGAGCATCGAACAGAAGCTGGAATTCTTCGACATGCTGGTCGCGATCGGTTTCAAGGAGATCGAAGTCGGTTTTCCGTCGGCGTCGCAAACCGATTTCGATTTCGTCCGCAAGCTGATCGACGACAAGCGCATTCCCGACGACGTGACGATCGAAGTGCTCGTGCAGTCGCGTGAAGACCTGATCGCTCGCACCTTCGACGCGCTCGAAGGCGTGCCGCGCGCGATCGTGCACCTGTACAACGCGATCTGCCCGTCGTTCCGGCGCATCGTGTTCGGGATGTCGAAGGACGACGTGAAGGCGCTCGCGGTCGAGGGCACGCGACTCATCAAGGAACACGCGGCGGCCCGCCCGGACACGCACTGGACCTACCAGTACTCACCGGAAACCTTCAGCATGACCGAGCTGACGTTCGCGCGCGAGGTGTGCGACGCGGTCGCGCAGGCGTGGCGGCCGACCCGCGATCACAAGATGATCGTCAACCTGCCGGCGACCGTCGAAGCCGCGAGCCCGAACGTGTTCGCCGACCAGATCGAGTGGATGGACCGCAACCTCGCGTATCGCGACAGCATCGTGCTGTCCGTGCATCCGCACAACGATCGCGGCACCGCGGTCGCGGCCGCGGAACTCGCGCTGCTCGCGGGCGCCGACCGCATCGAGGGCTGCCTGTTCGGCAATGGGGAGCGCACCGGCAACGTCGATCTCGTCACGCTCGCGCTGAACCTCTATACGCAGGGCATCGATCCGGGCCTCGATTTCTCCGACATCGACGCGGTGCGCCGTGTGGTCGAGCGCTGCAACCAGATTCCGGTGCATCCGCGCCATCCGTACGCAGGCGACCTCGTATTCACCGCGTTCTCGGGCTCGCACCAGGATGCGATCCGCAAGGGCTTCGCGCAGCAGCGCCCCGACGCGGTGTGGGAGGTGCCTTACCTGCCGATCGACCCGGCCGATCTGGGCCGCAGCTATGACGCGGTCATTCGCGTGAACAGCCAGTCCGGCAAGGGCGGCGCGACGTTCCTGCTCGAACGCGGGATGGGCTTCACGCCGACGCGGCGCGTGCAGATCGAATTCAGCCACGCGGTGCAGACACTCGCCGATGTCTCCGGCGAGGAAGTGACCGGCGACGCGATCTGCGCGCTGTTCGCCCGCGAATTCTTCGAGACCGCCGGCCCGGCCGCGCGCCATGGCGACGCCGCACGCTGGCAGAACCGCGACATCGCGGGCGCACCGCCGGCCGACGCGACACCGGAAGAGGTCGTGCAACGAATGGCCGCGGCCTTCGCGACGGCGGCCGGCGCAACGGTCGACGTCGCCTCGTGCGAACACGCGCGCACGACGGACGGACGAATCGCGGTATCGGTCGGCTGCCGGGTCGGCGATGCGCCGCTGCGGCACGGCGTCGGAGTGCATGCCGATGCGACGAGCGCCGCGCTCGATGCGGTCGTCAGCGCGATCAACCGTTCGGCCTGGCAGTGCGCCGACCGCCGTGCGGCGGCCTGACCGGCAGGTTTTCGCTTCAGGGTTCAAACGTCAAGCGAGCGGTGCGTGACCGCCCGTGCTGCGCGCAATCCGCGCCGCACGGGCAATAAAAAGTGGCCCAGAAGGCCGCTTCGGTCGGGACACGAAAAAGGAGCGCCACGCGCGCTCATGTCTCGGTCGCGCACCGCGTCGCCTGCCACGCCAGCAGACGCCACTGCCCCTGCTCATGGGTATGGACGGCGGTATAGGCGATCGGAAACACCAGCCCGCCGTTGTTCGTTTCCATCTCGATCAGAGCGCGCCCGGTGACGACGCAGGTTGCGTCACCGACGGGAAGCAGATCCTGCGACTGGATTTCGATCTGGCGATAGCGGCGGCGGCCGGCGACGATGGCGTCGATGAACTGCTGCTTGGTTTCGCGTTTGCCGTTGGTGTGCACGAAGAACACCTTGTCCGACAATTGCGCATCGAGCGCCTCGCCGTCCCCGTCGACCATCGCCCGGAACCGATCGCGCTCGAGTGCGCGAATCGCATCGACCACCTTCGCCATCGCCTGACTCCTCGGCAACGCGCCCGCCGTGCGCGGGCGTGCGGATCAGAAGTTGTACTGCACGTAGAACTGGTGGAAATTTATACCAGGATTCGGCTCTTTGATACCCGCGTTAGACACATGTTGAAAACGGTAGCCGAGCTGGTACTGTTGCCGTTCTCCGAACTGCGCGCCGACACCGGCGACGTCCACGAACTGGAACGACGTCGCCAGCGACAGTTTGTTGGAGATCGTCGGGGAAGTCAGGAAGCGGATGCCGGCGCCGGCCTCGATGAACGGACGTACCTGGCCCGCGCTCTTGATGAAGCGGAACATCGGCGTCGCGCCGAATTCACCGATGCTGCCATGAACATTGCCGCCCGTGTGCCAGTAGCCGGCGTGGCCTTCCATCACGAACGCGAAGTGCCAGCCGCCGATTTCCCACCAGTTCCAGCCCGGATCCCACACGACGCCGAGATCGGCCTTGTCGATCCCGTGGCGATCGGAAAACCCGCCGCCCGCCTGGATTCCCCATCGATCCGCGAACGCCGCACCCGATCCGCCCAGCAGCGACGCCGCCAGCAGCGCATGCAGCGCAAGCCGGCTACGGGGCCGGCAATTCTTCTTATTGTTCATCAGACACTCCAACTTTGTGGATTGAATGGAGCCTTGCCGCAGCGGCCGGGCCCGAGCGAACTGAATGGTATGGTAAAGGACTTTTCGGATCGGCATCACGAAGCGAAATTGTTTGCTTCCAAAACTACAAAAATCGAAACCGTCTACTGATTACTATCAGAAACAACAACTTACGGAACTTCCTCCGGTCAGCCTTGTCGCAAATTAGACTATCGATTCGACAAGTTCGATAGAGAATCGGGAACTTGCATGCCCCCGCCCCCTCTAAGGAATTAGCACTCAGATTACGGGAGTGCTAAGATGAGCCTCGGAATCTCATCCGAGACCAGGGGTTTGTCCCTGATTCCAAAGGAGTTTTTTAGTGAGCTACGCCCTGACCCTTCCGAACACCCTGAGCCCGACGCCGGCCAAGGCCGAATCGGCAGGCTCGCTGGCGCTCGCAACTCAATCGATGTTGCCGGGCCAGCTTGGCAACATCGACGCGTACATCCAGGCCGTCAACCGGATCCCGCTCCTGACCGCCGAAGAGGAACGCCAGTACGCGACCGAATTCCGCGAAGACAACAACCTCGACTCGGCACGCCGCCTCGTGCTGTCGCACCTGCGGCTTGTCGTGTCGATCGCGCGCAACTACCTCGGCTACGGCCTGCCGCACGGCGACCTGATCCAGGAAGGCAATATCGGCCTGATGAAGGCTGTGAAACGTTTCGACCCGGCGCAAAACGTGCGCCTGGTGTCGTATGCGATCCACTGGATCAAGGCCGAGATCCACGAGTACATCCTGCGCAACTGGCGGATGGTGAAGGTCGCGACGACGAAGGCGCAGCGCAAGCTGTTCTTCAACCTGCGCAGCCACAAGAAGAGCATGCAGGCGATGACGCCCGAGGAAATCGACGGCCTCGCGCAGGAGCTCAACGTCAAGCGCGAAGACGTGACCGAGATGGAAACGCGTCTGTCGGGCGGCGACATCGCGCTCGAGGGCCAAGTGGAAGACGGCGAGGAGTCGTACGCACCGATCGCCTACCTGGCCGATTCGCACAACGAGCCGACCGCCGTGCTCGCCGCGCGTCAGCGCGACATGCTGCAGACGGACGGCATCGCGCAGGCGCTCGAGGCGCTCGACGCGCGCAGCCGCCGGATCATCGAGGCGCGCTGGCTGAACGTCGACGACGACGGCTCGGGCGGCTCGACGCTGCACGATCTCGCGGCCGAGTTCGGTGTGTCGGCGGAACGCATCCGCCAGATCGAAGCGAGCGCCATGAAAAAGATGCGCACGGCACTCGCCGAATACGCCTGACTCCCCGATTTAGAGCGCTTTACCCAAAACCGCTGCCCGCCCGGCAGCGGTTTTTTTTCGTCTGTGGTTTCGCCTCGATCGCCCCGCATTAATCGATCGTATTGATCGGGTATCGGGCAAATTCCGGCCCCTTCCGCATAACCTTGATCTACCTCAAGTTTTGACATGCGCTTCGCGACGGTCTGCCGCAGCGCAGCACTCGGCATCGGAAAGCCGGCATTTTAAAATTGGCATGTCGGCTTAAAAGGATTAAAACAGCTTAACCGCCGTCATAAATCCGACGTAGAGTCGCCCCAAAACCCACGTAAATCGATTCAGGATAATCACCTTGATCTCGATCAATAAAGAGCCTGCGCCGCCTCCCCCGCAGGCCACCGGCACGCTCGGCTGGCGCGCGCGCATCGCCGCGTGGGCTCGCGGGCCAACCCTCGCCCGCGACATCACCCTGGTGTTGATCGTCAAGCTGATCCTTTTGATGTCGCTCAAATACGCATTCTTCAATCATCCGCAGGCTGAGCACATGTCGCTTCCGCCTGCCGCCGTCGCCGAGAAGTTGCTCTCGGTACCGGCGCCCGCATCTACCGAGGGAGACCACCATGATAAGCAGTGAAGTCGTCGATCTGTCACGTCTGCAGTTCGGCATCACGGCGCTCTACCACTTCCTGTTCGTGCCGCTGACGCTCGGCCTGTCCTGGCTGCTCGTCATCATGGAAGCCGTCTACGTGATGACCGGCAAACAGGTCTACAAGGACATGACCCAGTTCTGGGGCAAGTTGTTCGGGATCAACTTCGCGATGGGCGTGACGACCGGCATCACGCTCGAATTCCAGTTCGGCACGAACTGGTCGTACTACTCGCACTACGTCGGCGACATCTTCGGCGTGCCGCTCGCGGTCGAAGGGCTGATGGCGTTCTTCCTCGAATCGACGTTCGTCGGCCTGTTCTTCTTCGGCTGGAACCGCCTGTCGAAGGTCAAGCACCTGATGGTCACGTTCCTCGTCGCGCTGGGCTCGAACCTGTCCGCGCTGTGGATCCTCGTCGCGAACGGCTGGATGAACAACCCGGTCGGCGCCGAGTTCAACTATCAGACGATGCGCATGGAGCTGACGAACCTGTTCGACGTGCTGTTCAACCCGGTCGCGCAGGTGAAATTCGTGCACACGGTGTCGGCCGGCTACGTGACGGCTGCGATGTTCGTGCTCGGCATCTCGTCGTGGTATCTGCTGAAAAAGCGCGACACCGATTTCGCGCTGCGCTCGTTCGCGGTCGCGGCCGGCTTCGGCCTCGCGTCGACGCTTTGCGTGATCGTGCTCGGCGACGAGTCGGGCTACACGACCGGCGAAGTGCAGAAGATGAAGCTCGCCGCGATCGAGTCCGAATGGGAAACGCAGCCGGCACCCGCATCGTTCACGCTGATCGGCCTTCCGAACCAGGAAGAACAGCGTACCGACTACGCAATCAAGATTCCGTACGCGCTCGGCCTGATCGCGACGCGCTCGGTCGACGAACCCGTGGTCGGCCTGCGCGAACTCGCGAAGCACAGCGAGGAGCACATCCAGAGCGGGATGGTCGCGTACGGCGCACTGCAGAAGATGAAGGAAGGCGACACGAGCGCGGCCACGCGCGAACTGTTCGACCAGCACAAGCAGTATCTCGGCTACGGGCTGATGCTCAAGCAGTTCACGCCGAACGTGGTCGATGCGACGCCCGAGCAGATCAAAGCCGCCGCGAAGAAGACGATCCCGCCGGTCGCGCCCGTGTTCTTCTCGTTCCGGATCATGGTGTTCCTCGGTTTCCTGTTCCTCGCAACCTTCGTCGCCGCGTTCTGGTTCTGCGCGCGCCGCCAGTTGCTGCAGGACAACCGCCGCTGGTTCCTGCGCTATGCGGTGTGGGCGATCCCGCTGCCGTGGCTCGCCGCGGAATTCGGCTGGGTCGTCGCCGAGCTCGGCCGCCAGCCCTGGACGATCGCGGGCATCCTGCCGACGCATCTGTCCGCGTCGAGCCTCACGCCCTCGGACCTGTACCTGAGCCTCGCCGGTTTCATCGCGTTCTACACGGCGCTGTTCATCATCGAGATCAAACTGATGTTCAAGTACGCACGCCTCGGCCCGTCGTCGCTGCATACCGGCCGCTATCACCACGAACTCGCCGCGGCCAGCGAGCGCGCTCCGGCCTGAGCACGCACCTGAAACGGAACAAGGAATCGCTATGGACTATGCAACTCTCAAGCTGATCTGGTGGCTGCTCGTCGGCGTGCTGCTGATCGGCTTCGCCGTCACCGACGGCTTCGACATGGGCGCGACCGCGCTGCTGCCGTTCCTCGGCAAGACCGACGAGGAGCGCCGCATCATCGTCAACACGGTCGGCGCGACGTGGGAAGGCAACCAGGTGTGGCTGATCACGGCCGGCGGCGCGATGTTCGCCGCCTGGCCGCTCGTCTATGCCGCGTCGTTCTCCGGCTTCTACTTCGCAATGCTGCTCGTGCTGTTCGCGCTGTTCTTCCGGCCGGTCGGCTTCGACTATCGCAGCAAGCGGCCCGACCCGCGCTGGCGCGCGGGCTGGGACTGGGGCCTGTTCGTCGGCGGCTTCGTGCCGGCGCTGGTGTTCGGCGTCGCGTTCGGCAACCTCCTGCAGGGCGTGCCGTTCAAGTTCGACAGCGACCTGCGCGTAACCTACTACGGCGGCTTCTGGGCATTGCTGAACCCGTTCGCGCTGCTCTGCGGGCTCGTCAGCCTCACGATGCTGGTCGCGCACGGCGCCGCGTTCATCAAGATGAAGACCGACGGCGTGATCGCACGCCGCGCGTCGGTCGCGCTGCGCGTGTCGGCGCTCCTCGCGGTCGTGCTGTTCGTGCTGGCCGGCGTGCTGATCGCGTCGACCATCGGCGGCTTCCACATCACGCACGCCGCGCCGACCGACACGGTCGCGAACCCGCTGCTCAAGGACGTCGCCGCCGGCTCGGGCCTGTGGCTCGCGAATTACGGCGAGTATCCGTGGATGATCGCGGCACCCGTGGTCGGGATCGCGGGCGGCCTGCTCGCGCTGCTGCTCGCCGGCTCGAAGCAGGAAAAGACGGCGTTCTTCTGCACCGGCCTGATGATCGCCGGCGTGATCCTGACCGCAGGCTTCTCGATGTTCCCGTTCATCATGCCGTCGTCGCTCGACCCGCGCAGCAGCCTGACCGTGTGGGATTCGACGTCGAGCCACAGGACGCTGCAGGTGATGCTGTTCGCGGTGATCGTATTCCTGCCGATCATCCTGCTCTACACGAGCTGGGTGTACCGCGTGATGCGCGGCAAGGTCACGCATCAGTCGCTCGAAGAGAACAAGCACTCGATGTATTGAACCCGGCCGGGGCGCATGCGCGCCCTCGCCCACCGTTTCGCAAGGAGTCGGATCATGTGGTATTTCAGCTGGATTCTCGGTATCGGCGTCGCGCTGTCGTTCGGCATCGTCAACGCGATGTGGCTCGAAGTGCGGCAGAAGCCGCAGGAAGCGCCGGTGCGCGCACGTCGCGACTGACCGCGCGCGGGAGGCGCACCGCCCCTCCCGTCAGGAACGAACCTCGCGTCACGCGAGGTTTTTTTTCGTCCGTACCATCGGTGCACCCGCGATTCCTCGATGCCAATTTAGCGCCAGATTGATACCACTTGAATACCAATCAAAGGTTTCATAAGATCTTTGAACACGGCCGCCGACAGGCCGAATCCATCGGGTGGGGGAGACATGCGAATCCCGTGTCTGGCGCGCGCCTGCGCGCCGAGTTGCCATGCGTATGCGGCAGCGTCTGCCGTTGCGATCATGCGCGGCCGGTCGAACGCGGCCTGCTGCGGCCGCATCGTTGCCGCGGCGTTTACCGTGCGCCGCCGATGAGCACCCATATGCCGCCCCGCCGATCCGATCGGCACGCGTGCCCGTCTCCCGTTCCGTAACGCACGCCCCTGCGTGCCGAATGCGCGCGGTGCAGCCGCATCGCCCCGTGCGCGGGTATCTCCCGCAGCTCCATTGAAAGACCCCGATCGCAGCGACGTCGCCCCACGACGCCGCTGCGCCTACCTTTTTCTCAGGAGTTCGAATGAAGCACACCTTGCCATCCTTCGTTGCCGGCCTGTTGATCGCAGCGCTGCCGCCTGTCGCGATCGGCGCGCAGCCGACGCCGACCGCCGCCGTCGCGACTGCCGGCATCGCACATCCAGCCGCGCAAGCGGCCAGTCTCGCGACGCTTCTGTCGAACGACCTCGCGCTGCGCGTCGCCGTCGACAACAACCACGCGGCCGCGGCCGGCGTGCCGTGCGCCGATCTCGGCGCCGACGGCGCGGCCTGCGCGACCGGCCGCCTGATCCTGCAGAACCGCGGCCACCAGACGATCGCCGACGGCGGCTGGAAGCTGTACCTGCACAGCATCCGACGCCTGCTGCGAATCGATCGTCCGGGCTTCGCGCTGCGGCGGCTCACCGGCGACCTGTACGAGCTGACGCCGCAGCCGGGCTCGGTGCGGCTAGCGCCCGGCGAACGCATCGAACTGCCGTTCGTCGCCGAATACTGGCTGCTGCGCTACAGCGACGTGATTCCGCGCCCGTACGTCGTCGTCGACGGCGCACCGCCCGCCGTGCTCCGCTACAACGACACCGACGACGAGCTCCGCTATGTCGAATCGCTGCCGGCCGACGCGCAAAACAATTCGACCGGCAACGCGCCGCCCGTGGCGGCACGCCCCGACGCGAGCCGCGCGCTGCCGAGCGTGAAGCGCGAACAGCGGCTGCCCGGCACGCTCGACCTGCGCGGCATCGAGCTCGCGCTGCCGGAGTTGCCGGACGTGCAGGTCGCGGCGCTGCGCGAACGTGCGACGACACTCGGGCTCGACGGCGCGCGCGTGCCGGTCCGCGGTGCCGTCGCACCGCGCCGGCTGCCGGCCGACATTGCGGTGCCGGGCGGGTACCGGCTCGCGATCGGGCCGCGCGGCGTGCTGATCGAAGGCTACGATCGCGCGGGCCTCTACTACGGCGTGCAGACGCTCTACTCGCTCGCGCCCGCCGGCGGCGGCCCGATCCCGGCGATGCTCGTCGAGGATGCGCCGCGCTTCACGCATCGCGGGATGCACGTCGACCTCGCGCGCAACTTCAAGCACCCGGCGACGCTGCGCCGCCTGATCGACCAGATGAGCGCGTACAAGCTCAACCGCCTGCATCTGCATCTGTCCGACGACGAGGGTTGGCGTATCGAGATTCCCGGCCTGCCGGAGCTGACCGAAATCGGTTCACGCCGCTGTCACGACCCGAGCGAGACACGCTGCCTGCTGCCGCAACTCGGCTCGGGCCCCGACAACCGCTCGGGCGGCGGCTACCTGACGCGCGACGACTACGTGGCGCTCGTGCGCTACGCAGCTGCCCGCTTCGTCACGATCATCCCCGAGATCGACATGCCCGCGCATGCGCGTGCGGCCGTCGTGACGATGGAGGCGCGCTACCGGCGGCTGCATGCGGCTGGCCGCGAGCAGGAAGCGAACGCGTACCGGCTGCTCGATCCGCAGGACACGACGAACCTGACGACGGTGCAGTTCTACGACCGGCGCAGCGACCTGAACCCGTGCGTGCCGGGCGCGCTCAATTTCGCATCGAAGGTGATCCGCGAGATCGCGGCGATGCATGCGGACGCGCAGGCGCCGCTGCACACCTGGCACTACGGCGGCGACGAGGCGAAGAACATTTTCCTCGGCGCGGGCTTCCAGCCGCTGAACGGCACCGACCCGAACAAGGGGCGCATCGATGTCGCCGCGCAGGACAAACCGTGGGCGCGTTCGCCCGCGTGCACGGCGCTGCTCCAGCGCGGCGAGATCAAGTCGATCGACGAGTTGCCGACGCGTTTCGCGAAACAGGTGAGCGCGGCGGTCGACGCGAACGGAATCGACACGATGGCCGCGTGGCAAGACGGCATCAAGCATGCAAACGGGCCCCAGGACTTCAGCACGCGACACGTGATGGTGTCGCTGTGGGACACGATCTTCTGGGGCGCATCGGACAGCGCGCGCGATCTGAGCGGCAAGGGCTACCTGACGGTGCTCGCGCTGCCCGACTACCTGTACTTCGACTTCCCGTACACGCTCAACCCGCGCGAACGCGGCTACTACTGGGGCTCGCACGCGACGGACGAGTACAAGGTGTTCTCGTTCGCGCCCGAGAACCTGCCGCAGAACGCCGAAGTGATGGGCGATCGTGACGGCAACGCGTTCGAGGTGACGGGCTCGGGCCCCGCGCCGCGCATCGAAGGCATGCAGGGGCAGGCGTGGGGCGAGGTGATGCGCAACGACACCTTCCTCGAATACATGGCCTATCCGCGGCTGCTCGCGCTCGCCGAGCGCGCGTGGCACCGGGCCGACTGGGAGCTGCCGTATGCGGCCGGCGTGCGCTTCAAGCGCGGCGACACGCATCACGTCGACCTGGCCGCGCTGCAGCGCGACTGGGCCGGCTTCGCGACGCTGCTCACGCAGCGCGAATTGCCGAAGCTCGACCGGGCCGGCATCGGCTACCGGAAGCCGACCTTCACGCTGACGAATCCGTGAACGGTGAAGCGGTTGAGCAACTGAGCGGTTGCTGATCCACGCAAACGGTGCGCGGTGCGGACGAATGCATCGCGCACACGCCCCGCCAAGAAAAAACGGCTTGCGACGTATCGCAAGCCGTTCTCGTTTTACCGACCGGCGGCCCGAACCCGCCACGCGGACCGGGCCTGCCTCATCGCATCATGCCGGATCAGGCCGGTTGCGGGGCCGCCCCGCCGCCCGTCGACGTCAGGCGCGCGCCGAGCTGTTCCGCGTAGCGTGCCGCGGCGTTGCCGCAGACGATGTGGAACGTGTCCAGCGACACCCATGCGACATCGAGCGCGCCGAGTCGATCGCGATCGACCGCCGATGCGTCACGCACGACGACGCGCAGGCGCGTGGTCGCGATCGCGTCGAGCGAAGCGACGTTGGTCGCACCGCCGAACACCGCGAGCCAGCGCAGCGGATCGGGATCGAGCGGACCGGCCGCCGCACCCGTGACCGGCTGAGCTGCAGGGGCCGTCGCCGTCGCCGCCGCGATGGTCGCGCCGCTGCTGATCGACGAGCGCATCTCGTCGGCAATAATGTCGGCCTCGGGCCCGATGATCACCTGCACGCTGTTGCCGCCGCGCTTGAGCACGCCGCGCGCGCCGATCGACTTCAGTTCCGGCTCCGACACCTTCTCCGGATCGACGACGGTCAGGCGCAGGCGCGTCGTGCATGCGTCGACGACCGTCAGGTTGCCGGCGCCGCCGAGCGCGGCGATGTAGCGCTGCGCACGCGGTGCCGCCGCCGCGCCAGCTGCCGGCGCGACGAAGCCGCCCGATGCGTACGACTCGGCCGCAGCGTCGGTCGAGGCCGGCTCGCGGCCCGGCGTCGCCATGTTGAACTTGCGGATGAAGAAGCGGAACAGCCCGTAATACGCGACGCCGTATGCGATACCGAGCGGCACCGCGATCCAGCCCTTCGTCGACAGCCCATAGTTCAGCACGTAGTCGATCGCGCCGGCCGAGAACGTGAAGCCGAGCTTCACGCCGAGGATCTGGCAGATCGCGAGCGACAGCCCCGTGAGCACCGCGTGGATCACGTACAGCACCGGCGCGAGGAACATGAAGCTGAATTCGATCGGCTCGGTCACACCCGTCAGGAATGACGTGAGCGCCATCGAGAACAGCAGGCCGCCGACCATCGCACGGCGCTCCTTCGGTGCTTCGTGCAGCATCGCGAGACACGCGGCCGGCAGGCCGAACATCATGATCGGGAAGAAGCCGGCCATGAAGGTGCCCGCGGTCGGATCGCCCGCGAAGAAGCGGTGCAGGTCGCCGTGCACGAGCTCGCCGCCGGCCGGCGGCGTGAAGTTGCCGAACACGAACCACGCGAGCGAATTGATGATGTGGTGCAGGCCCGTGACGAGCAGCAGGCGGTTCAGGAAGCCGAACACGAACGCACCGATCGCGCCCGCCGTCGTCAGCCACTGGCCGGCCGCGTCAATCGCATGCTGGACCGGCTGCCACACATACCCGAACACGATGCCGAGCACCACGCAGACCAGCCCCGTGATGATCGGCACGAACCGTTTCCCGCCGAAGAACGCGAGGTAGTCGGGCAGCTTGATGTCCTTGTAGCGGTTGTACAGCAAGCCCGCGACCACGCCCGCGATGATCCCGGACAGCACGCCCATGTTCAGCTTGGGATCGATATCCTTCATGATCGCGGTTTCGATCAGGTAACCGATCGCACCCGCGAGTGCCGCCACGCCGTTGTTGTCCTTCGCGAAACCGACCGCCACGCCGATTGCGAACAGCAGCGGCAGGTTGTCGAAGATCGCGCCGCCGGCGTCGGCGATCATCTTGATGTTGAACACGTCCGGCTGTCCGAGCCGCAGCAGGATGCCGGCGACCGGCAACACCGCGATCGGCAGCATCAGCGCCCGGCCCAGGCCCTGTATCTTCAGAAACGGATTCCCGTCCATTCAGTCCTCCAATCCATGTCTCGTCATTAATCGTCGTTGACCTAATTGCTTGCGTCGTGAAACGCTCGCGCGCCCGCCGTCGACGTTCAGTCGAGCGGCCAGACCTCGCGGCTTGCTGCCCTTACCGCCTGTGCCGAGTCGAGTGCGAGCAGATCCTGCGCACGCTGGCGACACAACTGGTAATCGAGACGGCGCACGCGCGCCTTGATGCCCGGCACCGACACCGGGTCGACCGACAGTTCGGTCACGCCGAGGCCGACGAGGATCGGTACCGCGAGCGGATCGCCGCCGAGCGCGCCGCACACGCCGACCCACTTGCCGTGCTTCGCCGCGCCCCGCACCGCGATGTCGATCAGGCGCAGCACGGCCGGATGCAGGCCGTCGGACTGCGCGGCCAGATCGGCCTGGCAGCGGTCCATCGCGAGCGTGTACTGCGTCAGGTCGTTGGTGCCGATCGACAGGAAATCCGCATGCTGCGCGAGCTGGTCGGCGAGCAGCGCCGCCGACGGCACCTCGATCATCACACCGACTTCGATCGGCTCGGTACGGCCCTGCGCACGCGCGAATTCGTCGATACGCTTACGCAGCCGCACGAGTTCGCCCGCATCCGTCACCATCGGCAGCAGGATGCGCACCGCGCCGAACGGCTTCACCGCGAGCAGGCCCTGCAGCTGATCGTCGAGCAGATCGGGGCGCACCTGCGCGAGGCGAATGCCGCGCAGGCCGAGCGCCGGGTTCGGTTCGGGCGGCAGCGTCAGGTAGTCGACTTCCTTGTCGGCGCCGACGTCGAGCGTGCGGATGATCGCGGTGCGGCCCTGCAGCGCGTCGACGATCGATTGGTAGCTCTGCTGGTGCTCGACGACGCTCGGTGCGGCCTGGCGATGGATGAACATCAGTTCGGTGCGCAACAGGCCGACCGCATCCGCGCCGTTGTCCACCGCGGTGTTCGCGTCGTCGAGCGTCGCGATGTTCGCGGCGATCTCGATGGCGCGGCCGTCGACGGTCGCGGCGGCGGCGCCGGCCAGTTGCCGGTTCGCTTCGCGCACGCCGTCCAGGCGCTGGCGTTCGTGGCGCGCGCGTTCGACGTCGAGCGCGGTCGGCGCGTGTTCGAGACGGCCCGCGCTCGCATCGACGACGACCTGCGTGCCGTCCGGAATCGCGTACAGCGCGTCGCCGACCGCGACGAGCGCCGGAATGCCGAGCTGGCGCGCGATGATCGCCGCATGCGACGTCGCGCCGCCGCGTGCCATCACGAGCGCGGTCACGCGCTGGCGATCGAGCGACGAAAGGTCCGACGGCGTGAATTCCTCGGCCGCGAGCACGGCCTCGTCGGGCAGCGTGCGCGTCGCGCCGCTCGTGTGGCCGAGCGCGCGCAGCACGCGCTTCTCGATATCGCGCAGGTCCGCCGCACGCTCGGCGAGCAGTGCGTCGTCGAGCTTCGACAGCGTGTCGATCTGCGTGCGGATCGTCGCGCGCCATGCGAAGCCCGCGCTCTTGCCGAGGCTGATCTGGTCGCGCGCCGCGTCGACCAGCGTCGGGTCCTCGAGCAGCACGCGATGCACCGCGAAGATGCCCGCTTCGCCAACCGCGCCGCGCGCCGATGCGCTGCGCACCGTTTCGTCGAGTTCGGCGTCGACTGCCATCAGCGCCTGGTCGAGCCGGCGGCTTTCCGACGCGGGCGTGCCGGTCGCTTGCTCGGGCGGCACGATATCCGCATCGTCGAGACGCACCAGCGTGCCGACCGCGATGCCGGGCGCCGCGCACACGCCCGCGAGCGTGTTCGGATCGAGTGTTGCGCCGGTGTTGCGCACGATCGGCTGCGGTGCGGGCGACTTGAGCCGCGCCGGCCTTTCCTCGACCTCGCCGTGCGCTTCGCGCAGCAACTCGTGCTCGACCGCTTCGACGGCTTGCTGCGCGTGCGCACCGCGGCCGACCAGCTCGATCGTCGCGCCTTCGCCGGCACCAAGGCCGAGCAGGCCGACCACGCTTGCGATCGGCGCCTTGCGACCGTCGAAATGCACTTCGACATGTGCGTCGAGCCCGCGCGCGGCTTCGCGCGCCCGCGCGGCCGGGCGCGCATGCAGGCCACCGGGCTGCGTCAGCACGACCTTGCGGCGCACCTCGTTCATCGCCGCCGCGCCGGCCTGCGCCGCCTGCGCGGCGGCCTCGCCCTTGCCGCGCAGCGTCAGCAGCGGCGTCTCGCCTGCCGTCGCGAAACCGCTCGCGCGCTCGATGACGTCGAACGCGTCGGAGTTCGCGATGGCGATCACGGAGACCAGCGAATGCGCGCTGCGTGCAACCGCGTCCTGGTCGAACTCGATCAGCAGGTCGCCCGCTTCGACGCGCGCGCCGGCCTCGACATGCGCGGCGAAGCCCTGCCCGTTCAGCTCGACGGTGTCGATGCCGATGTGCAGCAGCACTTCCGCGCCTTCCGGCGTCGTGATCGTCACCGCGTGGCCCGTGCGCGCGAGATGCGACACGATGCCCGCACACGGCGCGACGAGCCGGCCCGCGAGCGGATCGATGCCGATGCCGTCGCCGAACATCCCGCCGGAGAACACCGGATCGGGCACGTCGGCCAGCGCGACGATCGGCCCGGTCAGCGGGGCAAGCAGGACGATCTGATCATGGGTGGAACTCTTCAACTGGGACTCCTCGGCGCGTCTCATCGGCTGTCTCGGCTATCAGTGCGTTTCGGTGACTTTGTTCAGGTGGCGCGGCGTGTCGGGATTGCGGCCGCGCGCGACGGCGAGATCCGCCGCCATCACGTAGAACGAAAGAATGGCGGCGATCGGGTCGAGCGCCGAATGGGCGGACTGCGCGAGCGGCAAGGTCGCGCCGGGCGTGCCGGCGGGCGCCGCGAGCAGCACGGCCGCGCCACGTGCGCGCATGTCCTGCGCGAGCTGCAGCAGCCCGGCCTGCTCCGGCCCCGGAGGCGCGAACACGAGCAGCGGATAGTCGCGGTCGATCAACTCCATCGGGCCGTGACGGACTTCGGCACTCGAGAATGCCTCGGCCTGGATGCCGGAGGTTTCCTTCAGTTTCAGCGCGGCTTCCTGAGCGATCGCAAGACCGAGGCCGCGGCCGATCACGATCATCCGCTCGATGCCCGCGAGCGCGGCAACGGCCGGCGACCAGTCGAGCCGGCCGGCCTGCGCGAGCACGTCGGGCAGGCCGCGCAATGCCGTCATCAGCGCGGCGTCGCGCTGCCAGTACGCGACGATCTGCGCGGACAGCGACAGCATCGCGATGTAACTCTTGGTCGCGGCGACCGACAGTTCGGGGCCGGCAAGCAGCGGCAGCTGGTGCTCGCACGCATCGGCGAGCGGCGACGGCAGGACGTTGACGGCGGCGACGGTGCGCGCGCCGGCTTCGCGCAGCGCGGCCATGGTGTTGACGAGGTCGGGGCTCTTGCCCGACTGGGAAAATGCGATCGCGAGTTGGTCCTGCACCTTCAGCGGCGCCTGCTGCAGCGTCGCGACCGACATCGGCAGCGACGCGACGGGCACGCCGAGGCGGCTCATCGTCAGGCTCGCGAAATAGCTGGCGGCGTGATCCGAGCTGCCGCGCGCGACCGTCAGCGCGACGGCCGGCGGGTGATCGAGGAGTTGGCCCGCGAGCGCTTCGACGCGCGTGGTGTCGGCGAGTTGCGCGGCGACGACCTGGGCGGACTCGCGCGCTTCCTTAAGCATATTCGACAATCGATTCTCCTTCGACGTAGGTCGCGGTGAGGTTCAGGTCGCGATCGAACACGGCGAGGTCGGCCCATGCGCCTCGCTCGAGGCGGCCGCGATCGGTGACGCCGAGGTAGTCGGCCGCATAGCGCGACATCCGGTTCGACACGTCGGCGATCGGCAGGCCGAGCGACACGAGGTTGCGCAGCGCCTGGTCCATCGTCAGCGTGCTGCCGGCGAGCGTGCCGTCGGCCAGCCGCACGCCGCCGAGGCACTTCGTCACGTGCTGGCTGCCGAGCCGGTATTCGCCGTCGGGCATGCCGGTGGCGGACGTGCTGTCGGTCACGACGTACAGGCGCGGGATCGCGCGCAGCGCCGCACGAATCGCGCCCGGGTGCACGTGCAACAGATCGGGGATGATTTCCGCGTATTCGGCATGCGCGAGTGCGGCGCCGACGAGGCCCGGGTTGCGGTGATGCAGCGGCGACATCGCGTTGAACAGGTGCGTGAAGCCGCATGCGCCGTGCTTGAGCGCGGCGACGGCGTCGTCGTAGGTCGCGAGCGAGTGGCCGAGCTGCACGCGCACGCCGCGCGCGGCCATCTCGCCGATGATCTCGATGTGACCGGCGATTTCCGGCGCGAGCGTGACGACCCGGATCGGCGCGATCGACAGGTACTTCAGCACTTCGTCGAGCACAGCCGACACGGCCGCGTCCGGCTGCGCGCCGAGCTTGCCGGGGTTGATGTACGGCCCTTCGAGATGCACGCCGAGCACGCGCGCGCCGCCCGGCGTGCGAGTGCGCGCGACCGTGCCGAGATTCGCGACGACCTGCATGAGTTCGTCGCGCGGCGCGGTCATCGTCGTCGCGAGCAGGCTCGTCGTGCCGAACTGCGCGTGTGTGCGTGCGATCGTCTCGATCGCGTCGCCGCCTTCCATCACGTCGGCGCCGCCGCCGCCGTGCACGTGCAGGTCGATGAAGCCGGGCAGGATGTACGGCGCATCGTTCTTCGCGGGATCGGCGGGCGTGCCGTCGAGCGTGGTGATGCGGCCGTTCTCGCTGTCGAGCGAGCCGAGAATCCAGCCGTCGGGGGTAAGGATGTTGCCAGTCAGCATGACGTTTCTCTTGATGATCTGGTGACGCGGACATCCGCGTCGCGATTTGCAAATCCGTTGTGCTTCGTTGCGCTGCGCCGCGCGTGGCGCGCGGGCGGTCTCGCGCGTCAGCGTTTCAGTTCGGCGACGAAGTCGTAATAGTCGTCGCGGCAATACGTTTCGGATACTTCGATCGCGCGCTGGTCGGCACCGTAGCCGATGCGCGTGATCACGAGCAGGGCCGAGCCCGGCTTCACTGACATCCACTTCGCGATCTCGTGCGTCGCGTTCGCCGCGCGAAAGTGCTGCAGCGCGCGCACGACGGTCATCCCGCGCGCGTCGAGGTATTCGTACAGCGACGCGCCAAGCGCCTGAGGATCCGGCACCACCGCGGCCGGCAGCGTCGAATGCTCGACGGCCATCACGATGCCGTCCGCGCGGCGCAGCCGCTCGAGCCGCGCGACCGTCGCGCCCGGCGCGAGGCCGAGACGCGTGATCTCGTCGCGGCTCGCGGTGCGCAGCGTTCGCGACAGCCACACCGAATCGGGCACGAAACCGCGCTGCCGCATCTTCGCGGTGAAGCCGACGAGACGCGACAGCGGATCGGCAACGCGCGGCGTGATGAAGCTGCCCGCCCCGCGCGCCCGCTTGATCAGCCCCTGCTCGACCAGCAGCGCGAGCGCACGGCGGGCCGTGATCCGCGACACGCCGACCGTTCCCGACAGCAGCCGCTCCGACGGCAGCGCCTCGCCGGCCCGCCACGCGCCGGCGTGAATCGCGCTCGCCAGGTTGCGGGCGAGCTGCAGATACAGCGGCGTGTCGTCGAGGGGATCGGGCGCCAGTTCGGACCAGCCGGTTTCCATGTGCCTCCGGGTGTCGGACGACGACCTCGGGCCGTCGAAAGTGAACGCATTATATAACCACCATAATACCAGTCAACGAACTGGTATTAGTGACGCGAAAATCGCCGAAAGCCTTGCCCGGCAAGCGTTTTAGTTGCCAGAAAGCCTTTGTTTACAAAGCGATGCAGGATAGGGATTTACCCGGATTGGTATGCAAGGGGACAGTTCCCGGGCCGGATTTCACAGGCTTGGGAAGCTGGGAACGATACCGGAATAGAACCAGTTGGGCCGACTGGTATGCATGCGGCGGCGGCGCGCGGGCGGCGTGCCGGCGCGCCGTGTCAGTGGAACTCGCGGCTCGACGTGCGCAGGCCGCCGAGCAGCGGCGTCAGATCCTCGAAATGCTGCGCGACGAGGTGCCTCACGTCGCTGACGACCTGCCACACGCCCGATGCCGCGAGCAGTCGCGAATCGAGCGTTTCGCGGCGCTGCCGCGCGAGCAGCTCGGGCCGCACGATCACGTTCACGCAGCCAGTTTCGTCCTCGAGCGTCATGAACATCACGCCCTTCGCGGTGCCCGGCATCTGCCGTGCGGTCACGAGCCCGCACGCGCGCGCGAGCCGGCCATCGGGACGGTCGCGCAACTCGGCCGCGGACGACAGCCGCTGCGCGCGCAACGCGGGCCGCAGCAGCGCGACCGGGTGGCGGTTCAGCGTGAGGCCGGTGGTGTGATAGTCGGCAAGGATGTCGTCGGCTTCCGAAGGCGCGCCGAGCACGGGCTGCTCCGTTTCGTCGATCGGCGCGGCGGCGAGCAGGTCGCGCTCCGGTGCTGCGGCGACGGCCTGCCACAGTGCATCGCGGCGATGGCCGGCGAGCGTCGCGAGCGCGTTCGCGGCGGCGAGCGCTTCGAGATCGCGTCGTTCGAGCTGCGCGCGGCGCGCGAGCGCGTCGACGTTCTCGAACGGGCCGGCCGCGCGCGCGGCCTCGATGCGCCGCGCGGCAGCCTCGCCGAGGCCGCGCACGAGCGACAGGCCGAGCCGCACCGCGGGCTGACCATGCGGCGGCGGCTGGCCGGGCAGCGCTTCGAGCGAGGCTTCCCAGTTGCTTTGCGTCACGTCGATCGGCAGCACCTTCACGCGATGACGCTTCGCGTCCTGCACGAGTTGCGACGGCGGATAGAAACCCATCGGCTGGCTGTTCAGCAGCGCGGCGAGGAAGATCGCCGGTTCGTGGCATTTGAGCCAACTGCTCGCATAGGCGAGTTTCGCGAAACTGGCCGCATGGCTCTCGGGGAAACCGTATTCGCCGAAGCCCTTGATCTGCTCGAAGATCTGCTCGGCGAATTCGCGTGTGTAATTGCGTTCGAGCATCCCGTCGACGATCTTGTCGTAATACTTCTCGAGGTTGCCCTTGCGTTTCCAGGCAGCCATTGCCCGGCGCAACTCGTCGGCCTCGCCAGGCGTGAAGCCTGCCGCGACGATCGCGATCTGCATCACCTGTTCCTGGAAAATCGGCACGCCGAGCGTGCGTTCGAGCACTTCCTTGAGCGCATCGCTCGGATACGTGACCTCACCCTCCTCTTCGCCGGCCATGATCCTGCGCCGCTTCAGATACGGATGCACCGCGCCGCCCTGAATCGGACCGGGCCGCACGATCGACACCTGGACGACGAGATCGTAGTAGTTGCGCGGCCTCAACCGCGGCAGCATCGACATCTGCGCACGCGATTCGATCTGGAACACGCCGACCGTATCGGCGCGGCAGATCATGTCGTAGGTTGGTTCGTCATCCTGCGGAATGTGCTTCAGCGTGAACGGCTCCCCCTCCGGTTCCGGCGGCCCGCGCCACGCCGTGCGCATGTCGAAGGCGCGATGCAGCGCCGACAGCATGCCGAGCGCGAGCACGTCGACCTTCATCAGCCCGAGCGCCTCGAGATCGTCCTTGTCCCATTGAATCACGCGCCGCCCGTCCATCGCTGCGTTCTCGACCGGCACGAGCCGCGTGAGCTTGCCGCGGCTGATCACGAAGCCGCCCGAATGCTGCGACAGGTGGCGCGGAAAGTTGAGCAAGCGCCCCGCGAGTTCGGCCCATGCGCGAATGATCGGCGTGGCCGGGTCGAGCCCGGTCGTCGCGAATTGCTGCAGCAGGTCGCGACTGCCGTCGAACCAGCGATGCCCTTTCGCGACGCGATCGATCAGCATCGGATCGACACCGAGCGCCTTGCCGGTTTCGCGCAGCACGCCGCGCGGGCGATACGTCGAGACCGCCGCCGCGAGTGCTGCGCGATCCTTGCCGTATTTTTCGTAGATATGCTGAATGACCTCTTCCCGGCGCTGATGCTCGAAGTCGACGTCGATATCCGGCGGCTCGCCGCGCTCCTCGCTGATGAAGCGCTCGAACAGCATCGTGCTCTGGTCGGGATCGACCTCGGTGATGCCGAGGCAGTAGCAGACGACCGAGTTTGCCGCCGAGCCCCGGCCCTGGCACAGGATGTTCTGGCTGCGCGCGTATTTGACGATGTCGTAAACGGTCAGGAAGAACGGTTCGTAGCTCAACCTCGCGATCAGGTCGAGTTCATGGCGGATCTGCTGCTCGACCTTCTCCGGAATGCCTTGCGGATAACGCCCCGCTGCCCCCGCGAAGGTTTCCTGTTCCAGATAGCGCGTCGGCGTCAGCCCCTTCGGCACGATCTCGTCGGGATACTCGTAGCGCAGCGAATCGAGTTCGAAAAGACAAGCATCGAGAATCGCGCACGTCTCCGCGATCTCCTCCGGCGAGTACAGTTGCCCGATCCGCTGTCGCGAACGCAGATGCTGTTCCGCATTCGGCGCGAGCGCATAGCCGCACTCTGAAACCGGCATCCCGACGCGGATCGCCGTCATCACGTCCTGCAGCGGCTTGCATGAACGCCGGTGCATCGTCACATCGCCAAGCGCGACGATACGCACGCCGCGCCGCGCGCCGGCCGCACGAATCTCCTCGCGCTGCGCACCGTCCAGCGCGCGCTGCAACTGCACGAGCCCGAGCCGCGCCCGTTCGCCGAACGTCGCGCGAAACCACGCGATCTGCGCATCGAGTACATCAGCACGCACCGGATACGTGGGCACGAGAATCGCGAAGCAGTCGGGCATGCCGCGCAAGTGGGCAAACTCGGCAGGCGGCGCCGACAGCATCCGCGACGTCAGCTTGTAAGTGCCCTTCGGCGATGCCATCCGCCGCCACGAGATCAGCTCGGAAAGATTGCCGTAACCCTCGCGATTCTGCGCAAGCAACACGAGCCCGAACGCGCCGGGGCCCGGATCGTGGCCGGGCGCGACTTCATCCGGCGTGACTTCGAAATACGAACCGATGACGAGCGGCAGCCCTTTCGCCTTCGCCGCGACATGCATGCGCGGCGCACCTGCGAGCGAGCATTCGTCGGTGATCGCGATCCCGCGATAGCCGAGTTCGGCCGCGCGCTCGACCAGCTCGTCCGCATGCGACGCGCCATGCAGGAACGAAAAGTTCGATCGGCAGAACAACTCCGCGTAATCGGGCAGCCAGCTGAATTCTGCAATCATGACGGCTCACCCGAACAGGCCGTGCAGGAACCAGCGCGGCTCGGACTCGCTCCCCGCCCGTTCCTTGAATACCCAGTAGCACGCACCGACCTCGTCTTGCGCGACGTAGTAATCGCGTGCAGCCAGTTGCCCGTCGAACCACCCGGCTTCGATCCGCTCGGCCGACGACATCATCCTGAGCGGCGTATGGAACACCGGCCGGTTCTCGCGCATCAGGAGCGGCTGCGGCTCGGCCAGCAGCCATGCGGGGCGCGGCGGCACGGCCGGCGGACCAGCGGCCGGCTTGCCTGCTTGCGCATCGAGCGGCAGCCAGCGGTTCGCGGCCTCCGGACGGTGATCGGCGACGGGTGCCGCGCGCAGCACGTTCTCCGCGCCGAGCCGTGCGATCAGCAGTTCGAACAGCCGCGCGCGCGTCTCGCGCGTGCCGCCCGGCTCGGGAAAGAGATCGTCGGCCGGCGGCGCGACCGATTCGACGCGCGTGGCCTTCAGCCGCACCGCGATCACCGCGGACGGCAATTCGACGCGCGCGAGCCGCTCGCCGAGCAGCCGCATGAAGTGCGTCTCGTCGCGCACGGGCGCAGCGAACGCGAGTTCGAGCGGTGTCGGCGGCACGGCCTGACGGCCGCGCTCGTGCTCGAGATCGAACGTCATCGCGGCCAGCGACAGCTGCCGCGCGGCCAGCCATCCGCAGAGCTGCACGACGAGTCGCCGCGCAGCGAACAGCACGGCTTCCGCGTATTCGACGCGCTCCGGCAATTCGAGCCGCACGTCGAACACGGGCGGCACCGCCATCCACGCAAGCGGCTCGATCGCATCGCCGTACGCGCGATCGAGTGCGGCGAGCAGCGCGGGGCCGCAGCGGCGCTGCAACCCCGCGCGCGGCAAGCCGCGCAGATCGGCGAGCGTGCGGCAACCGAGGCCGTCGAACCAGCCCGCATACGGGCGCGCGTCGGGCAGCAGCGCGCACGGCAGCCCATCGAGCGCGCGAACCAGCGACGCAGGGGCGGCCAACCGGCGCCGGATCCGCGCGCGGGCCGAGACACGCGCAAGCAGCCACGCACCGCGCCCGGTCGGCGCGGCGGACAGGCGCGCCGCATAACCGAGCGCCGCGAGCGTCGCGCGCACCTGGCGGCACAGCGACGGCAAGCCGCCGAACAGGCGCAGGCTCGGACCGACGTCGACGATCAGCGTCGCTTCGTCGTCGAGCGCGACGCACGGCGAGAAGCGCAGCAATGCGAGCGCGACCGCGCGCAGCGCATCGGCCTCGCGCGCGGGATCGCGTTCGACGAGTTGCGTCTCGGGCGCGAGCGTCAGCACGCCGCCGCGCTTCATGCCCGCGCGCACGCCTTGCCGGCGCGCGGCTGCATCGGCGATCAACACGACGCCTTGCTCGAGCACCGCGCAGCCGGCGCCGCCGGCCGCTGCGTCAGACGGCTGCGGGGCGCACACGTCGAGCGGCAGGCGCGGCAGATGGATGCCGAGCAAGACGCGCATAGCGGCTCTCCACGATGGGCGACGGCAGGTCGAGCACGAGCGGCTCGCCGCTCGCAGGCCCGCGACGCTTGACGATGTCGAGCGATACGCCGCCCGGCACGGGATACAGCGCGACGCGCAGCACGGCCGGCGACGGCTGCCGCACGGCCGACAGCGGGCGCAGCATCACGAACAGCGTGTCGCCCGTGCGCGCGGCCGCGAGATGCAGGCGCCGCAGTGCATCGGGCCGCGCGTCCTGCCAGAGCAACAGCGCGCCGCAACAGCCGGTCTTGAGCGCCTGTTCGGCGGCCCACAACGCATCCGCGCGGCTGCCGGCGCGCAGCCACAGCAACGCGTCGGCCGGCACGCCGAGACTGGCGAGCGCGGTCGCATGCGGCGCTTGCGGCGGCGCGACGAGCGCGAGCGGACGCCGCGCGCTGACGGTGCGCGCGAGCGCGGGTGCAAGCAGCCGCATCTCGCCGCAGCTCGGCTGCGCGGCCAGCAACTCGACGAGCCCGCCGACCGGCCAGCCGCCGCCCGGCAGCTCGGCGGACAGCTGCGCGAAGCCGGTGTCGATCGTGCGCAGACCGCCGCGCGCGAGCTGCGAGCCACGCCAGAGCGATGGATGAAGGGATTCGGGAGAAATGGAGGATGCGAGCATGACGCCACCCACAACTGTATGGATATACAGTATATGGCAATGCGCTCGCATCGCACAGCGCCGGTGCGAAACCGGCTTTTGTCGGAGGAAAAACGGGGAGAAAGCCGGCGCGCCCCGTCATGCTACGGCGCGCCGGATCGGGCGTGGCCGGATCGCGCCGCCCGAACGCCCGCCCCAACCATCCGGCCCGATGCGGCGCACGCGCGCCGAATCGCCCGGCCGGATCGGCATGCCAACCCTCACGCAAACCGGCACGATGCAGCACCTCGCACCGCGCCGGCCCGCCCGCCGCGCGTCAGCCGAGCAGCAACGCGTCGTCGTCGAGCTGCTCGTGCCGCACCTTCTCGAACATCTGCAGCAGGTCCGGCACGTCGAGCCCGCGGCGCTGGTCGCCCGACACGTCGAGCACGACCTGCCCCTGGTGCAGCATCACCGTGCGGTCGCCGTAGTCGAGCGCCTGCCGCATGCTGTGCGTGACCATCATCGTCGTCAGCTTGCTTTCGGCGACGATGCGCGCGGTCAGTTCCAGCACGAACGCGGCCGTCTTCGGGTCGAGCGCGGCCGTGTGCTCGTCGAGCAGCAGGATCCGCGACGGCCGCAGCGACGCCATCAACAGGCTCACCGCCTGCCGCTGGCCGCCCGACAGCAGCCCGATCCGGTCGGTCAGCCGGTTCTCGAGACCGAGGTTCAGCAGACGCAGCTTGTCGCGGAACAGCTCGCGCGACGGACGGTCGAGCGCGGCCCGGAAGCCGCGCCGCACGCCGCGCGCCGTCGCGAGCGCCATGTTCTCCTCGATCGTCAGCGCCTCGCAGGTGCCGGCCATTGGATCCTGGAACACGCGCGCGACGAGGTGCGCGCGGTCCCACGCGGGCTGGCGCGTGACATCCGTGCCGTCGATCGCGATGCGTCCCGAATCGACGCGCTGGTCGCCGCTGACCGCATTGAGGAAGGTCGACTTGCCGGCGCCGTTCGAGCCGATCACCGCGACGAACTGGCCGTCGGGAATCTCGAGCGACAGCCCGCGCAGCGCACGCGTCTCGATCGGCGTGCCGGGATTGAACGTGAGTTTCAGGTCTTGTGCGGACAACATGTCAGGCCCCTCCGTTCTTGCGCGCGAACAGCTTCTTGCGCGTCGCCGGCAGCACCAGCGCGATCGTGACGAGCGCAGCCGTCACGAGGTTCAGGTCCTGCGCTTTCAGGCCGATGAATTCGCTGTTCAGCGCGAGCGCGATGAAGAAGCGATAGACGATCGCACCGAGCACGACCGCGAGCGTCGTCAGCACGAGCCGGCGCGCGGGCAGCAGCGTCTCGCCGATGATCACCGCGGCCAGCCCGATCACGATCGTGCCGATCCCCATCGAGATGTCGGCGCCGCCCTGCGTCTGCGCGAACAGCGCACCGGCGAGCGCGACGAGCGCGTTCGACAGCGCCATCCCGGCGAGCGTCGCGCGGCCCGTCGCGATGCCCTGCGCGCGCGCCATCCGCGGGTTCGCGCCGGTCGCGCGCATCGCGAGGCCGAGCTGCGACGAGAAGAACCAGTCGAGGCCGAGCTTCGCGACCACGACGACGATCGCGAGCAGCGCCGGGCGCAGCACGTAGTCGGGCATCCAGTCGGGCTGCAGCACGGTGAAGATCGTCGGCTCGGTGATGAGCGGTACGTTCGGCCGGCCCATGATCCGCAGGTTCACCGAATAGAGCGCGATCATCATCAGGATGCTGGCGAGCAGGTCCATGATCTTCAGGCGCACGTTGAGCCAGCCCGTGACGAAGCCGGCCAGCGCGCCCGCGACGATCGCGAGCACCGTCGACGTGAACGGGTCGTGGCCGGCGGAGATCAGCGTCGCGGCGACGGCGCCGCCGAGCGGAAAGCTGCCGTCGACGGTCAGGTCGGGGAAGTTGAGGATGCGAAACGAGATCAGCACCCCGAGGGCGACGAGACTGAAGATCAGGCCGATCTCCAGCGCGCCCAGAAACGAGAACAGAGACATGATGGGGAAATCCTGTTGCTTCCCGGCCTCACGTATACGGCCGGGCGAAGCGGATGGGCGGCCCCGGGTGGGAGCCGCCCGTCCGGCGATGTCGTTCGGGCCCGGATCGGGCCCGCAAGCGCGGCGGTCGGGCCGCGGCTTACTTGATGACCGTCTTCGCTTCCTTGAGCAGATCCGGCGACAGTGTCACGCCCTGCTTCGCGGCCGCGCCCGTGTTCGCGAACAGCTCGAGGTTGCTGCTCGTTTCCGACGCGATCGCGCCCGGCTTCTCGCCCTTCAGGATGCGCGCGACGACCTTGCCGGTCTGCCGGCCGAGGTCGCCGTAGTTGATGCCAAGCGCCGCGATGCCGCCGCGCTTCACGCTGTCGGTGTCGCCGGCGACGAGCGGGATCTTCGCTTCGTTCGCGACCTTCACGAGCGCTTCGTATGCGGACACGACGTTGTTGTCGGTGTTCGTATAGATCACGTCGACCTTGCCGATCAGGCTCTTCGCAGCCGGGCCGATGTCGACGGTGCGCGGCGCGGCCGCTTCCTTCAACGTCATCCCCTGCTTCGCGAGGATCTCCTTGAGCTCCTTCACGACCACGACCGAGTTCGCCTCGCCCGGGTTGTAGACCATGCCGACCGTCTTCGCCTTCGGCACGACGCGCTTGATCAGCGCGACCTGACGGTCGAGCGGCAGCTTGTCGGAGACGCCCGTCACGTTGGTGCCCGACGGGCCCCAGCCCTTCACGAGCTGGGCTGCGACCGGATCGGTCACCCCCGAATAGACGACCGGCACGCTCTTCGTCGATGCAACCACCGCCTGCGCGGCCGGCGTCGCGATCGCGACGATCACGTCGGGCTGGTCGCCGACGAACTTGCGCGCGATCTGCGCGGCCGTGCCCGTGTTGCCCTGCGCGCTCTGGTATTCCCACTTGAGCTTGTCATCGCCGTAGCCTTGCGCCTTCAGTTCGGCGCGCACGCCGTCGCGGATCGCATCGAGTGCCGGGTGGTCGACGATCGACAGCACCTTGACCGTCTGTGCGTGCGCGGCGCCCGCGAGCGCGAATGCGGCGACGCCGGCCGTGATCGAACGGATCGCGAAAATCTTGAAACGCTTCATGGGTGAGTCTCCCCCGTATTTGTGTCGGTTCTGGATGATGGATTCCCGCCGCCGTCATGCAGGTGCCGATGCACGCGCAACCGGGTGACGATGTGGGCGGCAGCGGCCCCGCGCGGGCCCCGGGAAGGCGCGCGGCGGCGAACGCACGAGGATACCATTTCCGCAGACCACCACCTGACTTCGCGCTTTCGGGCGTCCTGCCGGCACACGCGGCCGCCGAGCCGCTGCGAAACGCTCGCGAAGCCCGGCCGGCGGCGCTTGGCGCCGGCCCCGGCGCAACACGTCAGCCGCGTTCACAGCTTTACGTTATGCTGTCCGCGGACCCAATCCACACCAACGGAGCGTGCATGAAACGGGGAATCCGTGCGATCGCGTGCGCGGTCGTCGCGCTGGCGCTGCCGGGTGCGGCATTCGCGCTGACCGACGGCTATGCGCAATACGACGACTGCATGCTGGGTGCGCTGCGCGAGAGCCGCAACGGCGCGGCCGCGCAACTGATCCAGCGCTCGTGCGACGCGCTGTACCGCAACAACGCGATGCTGCTGCCGCGCGAGCGGCGCTTTCACGAGTGTGTCGTGCAGTCGCTGCCGGGCGTGCGCGACAACTACGCGATCCAGCAGATCATGGCGATCTGCTCGCGGCGCGGCGAGATGTGAGCCAGCGCTGAACGCCGGGCGCCGCGCAATGATCTGCGGCCGCGCCAATGAAAAAGGGCCTGCGCGAGGCAGGCCCTTTCGTTTCAGCAGTCCGACCGGTGTGCGGCGTTCAGAACGACGCGACCATCGAGCCCTTGAACTGCTTCTTGATGAATTCCCGCACTTCCGGCGACTGGTACGCCTTGACCAGCTTCTTCACCCACGGCTGATCCTTGTCCTTCGCGCGCACGGCGATCAGGTTCGCATACGGGCTCGTCAGCGATTCGAGCGCGATCGCGTCCTTGGTCGGCTGCAGGTTCGCGGCGAGCGCGTAATTCGTGTTGATCACGGCGGCGTCGACATCCGACAGCACGCGCGGCAGTTGCGCGGCGTCGAGCTCGGAGATCTTCAGCTTCTTCGGATTCTCGGCGATGTCGAGCACCGTCGCGTTGTTGCCGCCCGTGCCGGCGCCGGCCTTCAGCTTGATCACGCCTTGCGTCTGCAGCAGCAGCAGCGCGCGGTTCTCGTTCGACGGATCGTTCGGCACCGCGAGCTTCGCGCCTTGCGGCAGGTCCTTCAGCGCCTTGAACTTCTTCGAGTACACGCCGATCGGCGAGATGTAGGTCAGACCCGCGCTGACGATCTTGTAGCCGCGCTGCTTCACCTGGCTGTCGAGGTAGGGCTGGTGCTGGAAGCTGTTCGCGTCGAGGTCGCCCGCATCGAGCGCCGCGTTCGGCTGCACGTAGTCGTTGAACTCGATGACCTTCACGTTCAGGCCTTCCTTCTCCTTCGCGACCTTCTGCACGACCTGCCACACTTCCGCATCCGGGCCGGCGACCGTGCCGACCTTGATGACCTTGTCTTCGGCGTGCGCGCCCGCCGACAGCGTCAGCGCGGCACCGGTGGCCAGCACGGAAAATACCTTCAGGAGACTGCGACGCTTCATCTGTTTCTCGCTTTCTTGCTAACTGAAAATGGGGCGCGATACGGGTATCCCCGAACTCGCAGGAAGGGGCAAATGGTGTCACAGGATCGGCCGGAAGTGAAATACATCCCGCTCATATGGGTATGCACCGCAGCGGTGCTGGCGAACGATGCGCGACCAGGCCGCTACCACGCCGCCATCAGGCCGTTAGTTGCGTTCAATGCACGCGGCCACCGGCATCGGCGACCCGGAACGCGCTGATCGCGTCGCGCAGCCGGCCGGCCTGCTCCTGCAGCGACGCCGCGGCCGCGCTGGCCTCCTCGACGAGCGCCGCGTTCTGCTGCGTGACCTGATCCATCTGTGTGACCGCGCGCCCAACCTGCGTGATGCCGCTCGCCTGCTCTTCGGACGCCGCCGCGATCTCGCCCATGATGTCGGTCACGCGCGCGACCGCCTGCAGGATCTCGCCCATCGTCGTGCCGGCCTGGCCGACCAGCGTCGAGCCGTTACGCACGCGCTCGACCGAATCGACGATCAGTTCGCGGATCTCCTTCGCGGCCGTCGCGCTGCGCTGCGCGAGCGAACGCACCTCGCCCGCGACCACCGCGAA
Source organism: Burkholderia sp. Bp9012 (assembly GCF_003853825.1). NCBI lineage: Bacteria > Pseudomonadati > Pseudomonadota > Betaproteobacteria > Burkholderiales > Burkholderiaceae > Burkholderia > Burkholderia sp. Bp9012. The sequence goes on from NZ_QTQA01000013.1 coordinate 68,202, forward strand.
GCCGCGCCCCTGCTCGCCGGCCCGCGCTGCCTCGACCGCCGCGTTCAGCGCGAGGATGTTGGTCTGGAACGCAATGCCCTCGATCACGCCGATGATGTCGGCGATCTTGCGCGAGCTGTCGTCGATCTCGCCCATCGTTCCGATCACGCGCCCGACGACGTCGTTGCCCGCCCGCGCGATCTCCGATGCGTTATTCGCGAGCCCGCTCGCCTGCCGCGCGTTGTCGGCGTTCTGCTTCACCGTCGCGGTCAGCTGCTCCATGCTCGCGGCCGTTTCCTCGAGCGACGCGGCCTGCTCCTCCGTGCGCTGCGACAGGTCGTCGTTGCCGGCCGCGATCTCGCGGCTCGCCGACGCAATCGACTCGGCCGACTGGCGGATTCCGCCGATCGTCGCCTGCAGGCGCGCCTGCATGTCGCGCATCGCCGCCATCATGCTCGTGTCGTCGCCTGCGCGCACAGGCACCGGCCGCGTGAGGTCGCCCTGCGCGATGCGGGTCGCCAGCGCGGCCGCTTCGTCCGGCTCGCCGCCAAGGCTGCCGCGCACGTTGCGGATGATCACGAGCATCGCCGCGCTGATCGCGAAGCCGATCGCGAGCACGACCGCGAGGTGGCCGAATAGCGTCCGGTAGTAGACGGTATCGATGTCCTTGAGGAACACGCCGCTCGAGATGTTCCAGTCCCACGGCGCGAAGCGCGTGACGTAGCTGATCTTCGGCACCGCGGTCTCGCTGTGCGGCAGCCGCCCGCGATACTCGGCGAAGCCGCTGCCGGTCGCCTTCGCGGCGTTCAGGATCGTGACGAACAGCGGCTTGCCGTCCGGGTCGAGATAGTCGCCGACCTGCGTGCCGACAAGTTTCGGCAGCGTCGGGTGCATCAGCACGACGGGTTTCGAATCCATCACGAACACATAGCCCGACTCGCCGTAGCGCATCGCGGCCACGCTCGCGAGCGCGTCGCGCTTCGCGTCGGCCTCGGACAGCGTGCCGCTCTGCGCGAGCGCGTGATATGCGCTGACGATGCCGGCCGCCGAGTCGACCAGGTTGGCGATGCCTGCCTTGCGTTCGGCGAGCATCGTCGCGCGCGTCTCGTATGCGCTCCATGCGCCGACGCCGAGCAAGCCGATCCATACCAGCGCAAGCGCGAGCCACAGCTTGCGATTCAAACTCATTCTGCTCATCTGCGTGCCTTGTTGTCGAAGTCGATGCCCGCGATACGCGCGAACGGCCGGTCGCGCGCAAACGGTTGCCTCCGTATTTACGGCAACGAGACTTACAACTTGAATACACGCACGACGGCCGGCACGACACGGGACGGCCGCTGTGCTAAAAAGACCGGCTGACCGGCACACGACGCGCCGGCGACATTCCAGGGCCATCCATGTACGTCATCGACATCCACTACAACGCGTCGCTCGAGCGCATCGACGATGCGCTCGAACGCCATCGTGCGTATCTGCAGCCGCTGTTCGAGCGCGGCATCTTCATCGCAGCGGGGCCGAAGGTGCCGCGCGAAGGCGGCGTGATCCTCGCGGCCCGCATCGACCGCGACGAACTGGACGCGATCCTCGAGACCGATCCGTTCGTGACCGAAGGGCTCGCGACGTATCGCGTGACGGAATTCCGGATCACGCGTGCCGCGCAGGGCTTCAACGTGCCGGCACTGCCGTAACGCGCCGGCGCGCGAATGTGCGCACGCACGCCGCCTCGCGAGGCGGCGCATGCAGATCGAGGGGAAACAGGAAGAATGCGTGACGGCGCATCGCGGCCGTCACGCGTTTCGCCGGGGGAACGCCCGGGCGAACATGCGGCGCGCGCCGCTCAGTCGACCAGCAGCTTCAGGTCGTGAACCCACGGGCCGGGGCCCTGGCCGTCGCGCACGAACAGGCGCAGCTTGCCGTCGCGGTCGAACACGTAGCTCGCGGCGGTGTGATCCATCGTGTAGCTGCCGGGCGTCTTGCCGGGCACCTTCGCGTAGTACACGCGGAAATCCTTCGTGACCTTCTTGAGCGCCGCTTCGTCGGCCGGCCGCAGGCCGATGAACGACGGATCGAACGCGGGCACGTACTGGCCGAGCAGCGCCGGCGTGTCGCGCTCCGGATCGACGGTGACGAACAGCACCTGCACGCGCTTCGCGGCGTCGGGCCCGAGCTGCTTCAGCGCTTCAGACAGTTCGGCCATCGTCGTCGGGCACACGTCCGGGCAGTGCGTATAGCCGAAGAACATCACGACCGCATGGCCCTTGAAGTCGGCGAGCGTGCGTACCTTGCCCGTCGTGTCGGGCAGCGAGAAATCGCTGCCGAACTGCGTGTTGCCGGTGATGTCGAGATTCTGGAACTTCGGCGCGTTGTCGCAGCCGGCGAGCAGCGTGGCTGCCGCGAATGCGCACGCGAGCATCCAGCCTTGGCGCGCGCGGCGCCCGAACCATGAATGGAGCATTGCGTTCAAACCGTGCGGTTACACGCCGAGCAGCGGGCGTGCATAGTGATCGACGAGCAGCGCGGCGAACAGCAGCGACAGATAGACGATCGAGTAGCGGAAAGCCTTGCGGGCGAGTTCATCCGAATAGTCGCGGTGGATCTTCCAGGCATACGCGAGGAACACCGCGCCGAGCAGCACCGCGCTCGTCAGGTAGACGGCCCCGCTCATCCCCGAGATGAACGGCATCAGCGTGACCGCGAACAGGATCACCGTGTACAGCAGGATGTGCAGCCGCGTGAATTTCTCGCCGTGCGTGACGGGCAGCATCGGCAGGCCCGCGTTTTCATAATCCTTGCGGCGATACAGCGCGAGCACCCAGAAATGCGGCGGCGTCCACACGAAGATGATCAGCACGAGGATCCAAGCATCGCCGGGCACCGCGCCGGTGACCGCGGCCCAGCCGAGCGCCGGCGGCATCGCGCCCGATGCGCCGCCGATCACGATGTTCTGCGGCGTCATCGGCTTGAGCAACAGCGTGTAGATCACCGCGTAGCCGACGAAGGTGGCGATCGTCAGCCACATCGTCAGCGGGTTCGTGAACGTATAGAGCGTCCATGCGCCGACACTGCCGAGCACGGCCGAGAACAGCAGGATCTGCGGGGTCGTGATCTCGCCGCGCGCGGACGGACGCCATGCGGTGCGCCGCATCATCGCGTCGATCTTCTGTTCGACGAGGCAGTTGATCGCGAACGCCGCGCCGGCCAGCAGCCAGATGCCGACGGTGCCGCCGATCAGCACATGCCACGGCACCATGCCCGGCGTCGCGAGAAACATGCCGATCACCGCACAGAACACCGCAAGCTGCGTGACACGCGGCTTCGTCAGCGCCATGTACTGAGAAAACCGGCTACCGGGCGATTGGGAAAGGGTGCTTTGCATGGGGGCGGTCACGCCGGGGCGGCGTCGCGCGCGGGCTGCGCGACACGGCCGGGGCGGCTTGAAAGGATGCGAAAGTTTAACATGACGACGAGCAGCAGCAGGATCGCGGCGCCGCCGTTGTGCGCGACGGCGACCGGCAGCGGCCACTGCAGCACGATGTTGGTCAGGCCCGTCAGGAACTGCAGCAGGACCACCAGCAGCACGCCGTTCGCGGGCCGGCGCAGCGACTCGAAGCGGCGCATCTTCAGCGCGAATGCGACCAGGAACGCGACCACGACGAACGCGAACGTGCGGTGCGTCCAGTGGATCGCGACCAGCGCGTCCTGCGTGATCGCGTCGCCATCCTTCGTCATGCCGAGCGCGCGCCACAGATGGAAGCCCTGCTCGAAATTCATCGGCGGAATCCACTGACCGTTGCAGGTGGGGAAGTCGGTACACGCGAGCACCGCGTAGTTGGTGCTCACCCAGCCGCCGAGCGCGATCTGCACGACCAGCAGCACCAGCGCCGCGAGCGCGGCCGCGCGGTAGCGGCCGGCCTCCGGGTCATGCGACGGCAGCGGCGTCTGCCGCGCCGCGAGCCAGCCGAGCGTGCCGAGCAGCGTGAGGCCGAGCAGCAGGTGCGTCGTGACGATCACCGGCTGCAGCTTCATCGTGACCGTCCACGCGCCGAACACGCCCTGCACGACGATCAGCAGCAAGAGGCTCGTCGGCCACCACGGCGACACGTGCAGCGCGCGGCGGCGCAACCGCGCGGACCACGCAATCACGACCTGCGCGATGATCAGCACGCCGATCGCCATCGCGAAATAACGGTGGATCATCTCGATCCACGCCTTCGTCATGCTGACGGGGCCGGTCGGCATCGCCTGGTGCGCGGCCGTGATCGCGGCGTGCGCGATGAACGGCGACGACGTGCCGTAGCAGCCGGGCCAGTCCGGGCAGCCGAGGCCCGAATCGGTCAGCCGCGTGAAGCCGCCGAACATCACGAGATCGAGGGTCAGGAACGTGGTGATCCACACCAGCTTGCGGAACTTGTCGTCGTCGGCCTTGACCCACACGTACGACAGCGGCAGCAGCGCGATGCAGAGGCCGATCAGGCCGAGTTGCAGTAGATACGACATTGAATGGTTGCCTCGTCGTCTCGCCTTAGCCGATGCTCGACCACTTCAGCAACTTCGTGACGTCCGCCTTGATCTTGCTGGGGTTCGGGTCCTTCGGGAAACGCATCATCAGGTTGCCGTTCGGATCGACCATGTAGATGTGGTCGCTGTCCTTGGTGCCGGCGTCTGCCGGCAGCCACGCGGCGACCGCGGCCGGATCGGCGACCAGCCGGCGCGTGTCCGGATAGGCCTCCAGCACCTTCGGCGGTACCGCGCCCGCATCGCTGCGCAGCCATACCATCGTGATCCGGTGCCGCTCGCCCGCCTGCGTGACGCGGACCTGGCGCATGAAGTAGAGCTTTTGCGCGCAGGCGTCATCGCACGCGCTGCGGTCGGTCATCACGAACAGCCACACGCCGCGCAGCGACGACAGCGGCACCGTCTTGCCGGTTTCGTCGGTCACCTGCAGGTCGGCCGGGATCGGCCGCTGCGGCTCGATCAGCGTGCCGTAGTTGGTCGAGCCGCCCTTCGGCTTGATCACGTAATAGGTGAAGTACGACGCGATGATCGGTGCTGCGCACACGAGACCCAGCAGCACGAGCATCCAGCGGCCGCGCTTGCGGGCCGCGGGCGAAATCGGCGCTGCGGCCGGACCCCGACGGGAAGATTGCATGGACAAATCAGACCTCTCGAAACGAACCCGCGGCGCGTGCGCCGCGTCCTGGCATGGCGCTCACGCGCCGGCCGATTTCTTCGCCGCACGCCGTGCGGCGTACAGGCCGAAACCGAGCGCGGCAGCCGCCATGGCCCACCACTGAAACATGTAACCGTAATTGCGCTCGACGCCGGTCGTCGCCGCCGGCCAGTCGCGCACGAGCTTGTCGCCGTCGTCGCTCGTCTGCTGGATCACGAACGGCTGCAGCGGCAGCCCCGTTTCCTTCGCATACGCGGCGACGTCCAGGTTCTGCCGGATCTTCTGGTGCGCCGCCGAGCCGCCTTCGCCAAGCTCGAACGCGCGCGACGCATCGGCGCGCGCGATGCCTTCGATCTCGATGTCGCCGTCCGGCGTCGAAAACGGCTCGATCGCCGTGCGATCGGCGATGTTGCGCGGCAGCCAGCCGCGGTTCACCAGCACGACGCCGCCGCCCGAGAGTTTAAACGGCATCACGACGTAAAAACCCGGCTGGTCGTTATACGGCCGATTGTCGAGGAACACCGCTTGCTCCGGCAGGAAGCGCCCCCTGGCCCGCACGCGATGGAACTCGATCGACGCGAGCGGAATCGGCTGCGCACCGACGTCGACGGGCACCGCGTGCTCGTAGCGCACGATGCTCGCCTGCAGCGCCTCCTTCTGATGCGCACGGTCGCGCTGCCAGAACCCGAGGCGAATCGTGACCGCGACGATGGCGAGTATCAGCAGCGCAGGCAGCCAGCGGATCCTCATCGGGCCACCCGCGAGACGCATTCGCGAAAGCGAAGTGCGATAATTATCCTCTTCCTTTCGAATTGCCGTCGTCCGGTTCGCGTCATGCACATCCTCGTTCCCATCGCCTTCGTCCTCATCGTCGCCAGCATGGGCTCGGCGCTCTACTTCATGATGCAAGACCGCGGCCACACGAAACGCATGGTGTGGTCGCTTGCCACCCGCGTCGGGCTGTCGGTCTCGCTGTTCCTGTTCATCCTGTTCGCGAACTGGATGGGCTGGATCCATTCGACCGGCCTGCCGATCGGGCGTTGATGCATTCGTGCCGGAGGTCACCGTGACCGCCGCGACCGCTGTGACATTTCGCCGCACAACGGCGCCACCAAGCAAAAGCGCCGCCTGACGAAGTCGCGGCGGCGCCGGTTTGGCGTTGAGCGCAGGCAACCAGCCGCTGCCCCGTCCCCGCCAATGAAAACGGCCCGCGCATCGCTGCGCGGGCCGTTCCTGCATTTACAGCCAGTAGACGACGACGTACAGGCCGAGCCAGACGACGTCGACGAAGTGCCAGTACCACGCGGCGCCTTCGAATGCGAAGTGGTGATCGGGCTTGAAGTGGCCGCGGATCATCCGCACCAGCACCACCGCGAGCATCGTGCCGCCGAGGAACACGTGGAAGCCGTGGAAGCCCGTCAGCAGGAAGAACGTCGAGCCGTACACGCCCGAGTTCAGCGTCAGGTTCAGTTCGTTGTACGCGTGGTAGTACTCGAAGCCCTGCATGAACAGGAAGCAGACACCGAGCACGAGCGTCGCGGCCAGCCAGGCGATCGCCTTGTTGCGGTGATCGTCGCGCAGCGCGTGGTGCGACACCGTCAGCGTCGCACCCGACGCCAGCAGGAATGCGGTGTTCAGCGTCGGGACCGGCCACGGGCCCATCGTCTTGAAGTGACCGGCAAGCGCGGCCGGGCCTTCGTTCGGCCACACGGCGGAGAAGTCCGGCCAGATCAGCTTGTAGTCGAGGCTGCCGAGCTGGTGCAGCGCGATTTCACGCGCATAGAACAGCGCGCCGAAGAATGCGCCGAAGAACATGACTTCGGAGAAGATGAACCAGCTCATGCTCCAGCGGTACGACTTGTCGACATTCTTGCCGTAATGACCGCCTTCCGACTCGGCGATCGCGTCGCCGAACCAGTGATACAGCGTGAAGAGCAACCACAGCAGGCCAAGCAGCGCCGTGTACGGAGCCCAGTCGTGACCGTTGATCCACAGCGCCACCGACGCGAGCATGACCAGCAGGCCGATGGCCGCGCTGATCGGATGCTGCGACGGATGCGGCACGAAATAGTACGGGGTCTGGTTTTGACCGCTCATGCTTGATTCTCCACTTCAGTCCAATTTGTGTACCGGAAACCGCTCCGGCTTTATTTCTTGCACGGCGCGTGCCGCCGCCGCTCTTTCCCGCACGCAGCGCCCGGGGCGCCGCGCACTGCATTCTTTCGTGGCCGCGGGCATCAACCCACGACCGCGCGCACGATCAGGATCAGCACGCCGATGAACACACCGGCCGCGATCAACGCGACGATCAGCACGTGCAGCGGATTGAGCTGCGTCGCGTCGGCCTCCAGGTCGCGCCGCTTGCGCACCCCGAAGAACGACCACAGCACCGCTTTCACCGCCTGGCCGAACGACCCGCTCCGCTTGGTCTCTGTCACCGCCCCGTCTCCGTCGTCATGCGTCCGGCTTCGCCGCGCCCTGCGCCGCCGTCTTGCGCGGTGCCGGCGCCGGCGTGGCCGGCGTGTTCAGCTCGAAGAACGTGTACGACAGCGTGATCGTCTTCACGTCCTTCGGCAGCTTCGGATCGATCACGAACACCACCGGCATCTTGCGCGACTCGTTCGCGGCCAGCGTCTGTTGCGTGAAGCAAAAACATTCGATCTTCTTGAAGAATTCCGTTGCCTGCTTCGGCGCGTAGCTCGGAATCGCCTGCGCCACCATCGGCCGGCCCTGCCCGTTGGTGACGTCGTACACGATCGTCGTCAGCTCGCCCGGATGCACGTCGAGGCTGTTGTGCTCCGGCTTGAACCCGAGCGGGCCGCGCGCATTCGCATCGAACTCGACCGACACCGTGCGGCTGTAGTCGACCTGCGAGTTCTTCGCCTCGCGTTCGCTGACATCGCGCTGCACCAGGTTGTTGATGCCGGTGATCTGGCAAATCGCGCGATACATCGGAATCAGCGCGAAGCCGAAGCCGAACATCAGTCCGGCCACGACGAAGAGCTTCATCAGCATCGAACGATTGAACGCGCGATCGACGGCGCCCTCTTCCGGCTTCGACATACGACTACTTCCTCGCTACTGCGTCAGTTGCTGCATCAGTGAGTGGACAGCCACCACTGCTTGATCACGACACCCACAAAAAAAACGGCGGCGATGACGAGCAGGATGAGGCCGAGCCGCTTGTTGCCCGCGCGAATCTGCTCGGGCGTTCGTCTTTCTTGTGGATTCCGGTTCATCTGAAACTTCGCTGAAACTTCGATTCGGCGCCCGCCGCGCCTGCCTGCACGGCAGGCAGCGACGGAACGCCAAGTGAAACTTATTCGACGTGCGGCGGTTGCTCGAACGTGTGGAAGGGAGCCGGGCTCGGCACCGTCCACTCGAGGCCCGTCGCGCCATCCCACGGCTTGTCCGACGCCTTTTCCAGCTCGCCGCCGCCACGGTAGGCCGGCAGCGCGACCGCGAACAGGAAGTACACCTGCGCGAGGCCGAAGCCGAATGCACCGATCGTCGCCACCTGGTTGAAGTCCGTGAACTGCGCCGGGTAGTCCGCATAGCGGCGCGGCATGCCCGCGAGACCGACGAAGTGCATCGGGAAGAACGTCAGGTTGAAGAAGATCATCGACGCCCAGAAGTGGATCTTGCCGCGCGTCTCGTTGTACATCCAGCCCGTCCACTTCGGCGCCCAGTAGTACCAACCCGCGAACAGCGCGAACAGCGAACCGGCCACCAGCACGTAGTGGAAGTGCGCCACCACGAAGTAGGTGCCGTGATACTGGATGTCGAGCGGCGCCATCGCCAGCATCAGGCCCGTCAGACCGCCGAACGTGAACACGAACAGGAAGCCGATCGCGAACAGCATCGGGGTTTCGAACGTCATCGAGCCGCGCCACATCGTCGCGAGCCAGTTGAACACCTTCACACCCGTCGGCACGGCGATCAGCATCGTCGCGTACATGAAGAACAGCTGGCCGGTGACCGGCATGCCCGTTGCGAACATGTGGTGCGCCCAGACCATGAACGACAGGATCGCGATCGAAGCCGTCGCGTACACCATCGAGCTATAGCCGAACAGCGTCTTGCGTGCGAACGCCGGGATCACCTGCGACACGATCCCGAACGCCGGCAGAATCATGATGTACACCTCGGGGTGGCCGAAGAACCAGAAGATGTGCTGGTACATCACCGGGTCGCCGCCGCCTGCCGCGTTGAAGAACGACGTGCCGAAGTGGCGGTCGAACAGCACCATCGTGATCGCGCCTGCCAGAACCGGCATCACGGCGATCAGCAGGTACGCGGTGATCAGCCAGGTCCATGCGAACATCGGCATCTTCATCAGCGTCATGCCCGGTGCGCGCATGTTCAGGATCGTCACGACGATGTTGATCCCGCCCATGATCGACGAAGCACCCATGATGTGGACCGCGAAGATCGCGAAGTCCATGCCCGGGCCCATCTGCGTCGACAGCGGTGCGTACAGCGTCCAGCCGGCGGCCGTCGCGCCGCCCGGCGCGAAGAACGAACCGACCAGCAGCACGGCCGCGACCGGCAGCAGCCAGAAGCTGAAGTTGTTCATCCGCGCGAACGCCATGTCGGATGCGCCGATCTGCAGCGGAATCATCCAGTTCGCGAAGCCGACGAACGCCGGCATGATCGCGCCGAACACCATGATCAGGCCGTGCATCGTCGTGAGTTCGTTGAAGAACTCCGGACGCATGATCTGCAGGCCCGGCTCGAACAGCTCGGCACGGATGGCGAGCGCCATCACGCCGCCCGACAGGAACATGATGAACGAGAACAGCAGGTACAGCGTACCGATGTCCTTGTGGTTGGTGGCGAACAGCCAGCGCCGCCAGCCGTGCGGGGCTTCGTGCGCGTGGTCGTCGTGTGCGTGGTCCGCGGCTACGTCGTGCCCGATGCTAGACATGAGAATCTCCTAATGCGAATACGTCGACTAACTCAGCGACACGTCAAGCCGCCGGCCCGATCTCGACACGCCGGGCTTCCTTGGCGTCAGCCCCGCCCGTGATCGTTTCCGGCTTTTTGAGAATAATGTGGTCTTCCGCCACGCCTGCTGCCTTCAGCGCGTCGCGCACGGCCTGTGCACGATGCTTGGCGAGTTCGGCATTCGCGTCGGCCGAGCCCGTCTTGTCGGTGAAACCCGACAGCGCGAGCTTCGCGTCCGGATGTGCCTTCGCATAGTCGGCCGCTGCAGCGATCGCCGCTTTCGCGTCGGCCGGCAGCACGCTCTTGCCCGTCTCGAAGTAGATCGTCGACAGCGCAGCCGATGCCGACGCTGCCTCCGCGCCCGACGCGGCTTGCGCCGGTGCCGAGGCCGCTTCGGCCGGGGCCGCCGCGCCTGCCGCGTCTTCCGGCATCTTGCCGTTGCGCGCGTCAGCCACTTGCTTCGGCTGCAGCAGGTCGTTCTTGTGGTTGCCCCACGAATTGCGCTCGTACGTGATGACCGATGCGATGTCGAGGTCCGACAGCGATGCCCACGACGGCATTGCACCCTTGCCGTGCAGCACGCGCTCGACGTGACCTGCGATCGGGCCGTTCACGATCTGGCTGCCGTCCATCGCCGGGAAGGCGCCGAGGCCCTTGCCGTTCACCTGGTGGCAGGCCGCGCAGTTCGCCTTGTAGACTTCCTCGCCGTGCGCGACGAGTTCGGCCATCGTGTAGACCTTGTTCGGATCGACCGAAGCACTGGCCAGCTTGGCCTTCTGCGCGGTCACCCACTTCGCGTAGTCGTCGTCCGACAGCACCACGACCACGACCGGCATGAACGCGTGTTCCTTGCCGCACAGTTCGGTACAGAAGCCGCGGAACGTGCCGACCTTGTCGGCCTTGAACCACGTGTCGCGCACGAAGCCGGGGATCGCATCCTGCTTCACGCCGAACGCGGGCACGTACCACGAGTGAACGACGTCGTTCGCGGTCGTGATGATGCGGATCTTCTTGTTGACCGGCACGACGAGCGGGTTGTCGACTTCCTGCAGGTACGTCTCGGTGATCGGCTTCTTGCCCATCACTTCGTCACGCGGGGTGCTGAGCGTCGACAGGAAGCTGATGCCCTCGCCCGGGCCCTTCACGTAGTCGTAGCCCCACTTCCACTGGTAGCCGGTGACCTTGATCGTGAGATCGGCGTTGGTCGTGTCCTTCATCGCGACGACGGCCTTCGTGGCCGGCAGCGCCATCAGCACGACGATGATGAACGGCACGATCGTCCAGATGATTTCGACGGTCGTGCTTTCATGGAAATTGGCGGCCTTGTGGCCTTTGGATTTGCGATGCGCGAAGATCGAATAGAACATCACGCCGAACACGCCGACGAAGATCACCGTACACAGGATCAGCATCATCGTGTGGAGATCGTAGAGCTCCTCGGCGATCTTCGTGACAGGCGGCTGAAAATTGATTTCGTTGACGCGGGGGCCGCCCGGGCTATCACCGACCGCCAGAGCAGCGCCGGCAAAGAGCAATCCGCTGCATGCCAGCACGCCCGTGAGGGCTCGCTTGATTGTTTTCATAGCATCCTTACCCAAAATTTCCATTCAAACCCCTCCCCCGTCGCAAGCCGCCGGCCCGTTCCGGCCGATGCCCGCGCCTCGTCAGCCGCAGCGCCTGAGCGACACGCGCAGTTCGTCGGCGAACTGCGCCCGCTTGTGCTGCGCGAGATGCTGCCCAATTACGACGGTCTGCCCGCGCGATACGAGTCGAATCGGATCGCGTGGCGTCGCCCCCGGCTCGACCCGCACCCAGCGCGGGTTGAATTCGATCTGCGTGAACCGCTCCGCATCCATCCGCTCGATCACGAGCCGGTGCGGAAACAGCCTGATGCGCTCGTAATCGACCGCATGACGGGCGTAGACCGCAAACGCGACGCCTACCGCCAGCAATTCGATTCCGGTGAAGGGCATGACGAGCCAGGCCCCCCGCCACATCAGCAATGCCGCGATCACCAGCGAGAAGCCCGCGAGCGACGCGTAAAACAGCACGAACTGGCGCGGCGACACCGAACAGTTACGTTTCATGAGCCAGTCTTCGAGGACCGGCTCACCGTTCGTCGTCTCCGCCAAAACCCTCGCTGCTTCCATCGCCGCCTCACGCGAATGGCATGCGATGCATGCCTGCATCGGACTCGTCGGCCCGTATTGCGGGGACCCCGGGACGACAAGCTGACGCATTATAGGCGGGTTCAATGGCATCCACAAGCAAGCGGCTATCGGCCCGCGAGCCAAGCGCCACAAGCTTCCCGGCCGTTTTTCACGTCAATTCGACCCCGCTTTGCGCCGCTAATTTCGGGCATAACAAAACCCCTCTTTACCGCTTTACCGATTCTTCGGACGCCCCTTTCCGATATCTTCGATGCGCACGATCCCGTGCCCCTCGGCGGTCGTGCGCGGCACGGCCTTCCACGCGTGGCCGTAAATCACTTCGAACGTCAGGGCAATCGTGCCGTCCGCGCGCCGGCGCGCTTCCAGCGCATCGCCGAGCGCCGCGCGAAAGCGCCGCGCCGCGCGCTGCGGCACCGCGCGGTCGAACGGATAGGCGCCCCAGCGGCGCACGTCGGCCAGCAGGGAATCGGGCGTCTTGTAAGTCACGGTCAGCACTTCCTGGTCCATCACCGGAATCTCGAAGCCGCTTTCGACGAGCATGTCGCCGAGGTCGTGCATGTCGACGAAATCGACGACGCGCGCGGCGGGCGGCGCGATGCCGAGCGCCGCTTCGGCGTCCGCGCAGGCCGCGCGCAGTTCGCGCAGCGTGTCGGGGCCGAGCGTGCTGAACATCAGCAGGCCGTTCACCCGCAGCACGCGCTGCCATTCAGGAAATACCGCATCGGGACGCGAATGCCAGTGCAGCGCGAGATTCGACCAGATCAGGTCGAACGCGCCGGCCGCGAACGGCAGCATCGAGAAGTCGGCCTGCGCGACGCGCGGGCCGCGCTGGCCCAGCGCCCGGCCGAGCGACGCGGGCAGCCAGCGACGCCAGCTCGTCTGCTCGACCTCGCGTTGGCCCGCCCGCGCGAGCATCGCGCCGGACAGGTCGACACCGAACACCGGCGCTTCGGGAAAGCGCGCGCGCAGTGCCGGCAGGTCGTCGCCCGGACCGCAGCCCGCGTCGAGCACGGCCGCGGGGCTCACCTTGATGTATTCGAGACGCTCGTTCATCCGCTGCGCGATCTCGCGCGGCAGGAACGCGACCGCGTCGAACGCGGCGGCGCGGCGATCGAAGATCCGCCGCAAACGCCGGGCGTCATTGGCCGGACGGCCGGTTGAAGTCGAAGCTGGGGACATGTCAGGCACACTGGCGAAGAGCCCGAAGTATACTCGCTCGCCTCGCGGCCTTCAGCGAGACGGGGGCCGCCAGGAGTGTTCGCAATGGATCGCCGTTTCGCCCCGCGCCCGATGCGCGTCGTTTTGTCGCAGGTTCGTGCGCTAGCCGTGCGCGTCGTCGCGCTCGCGTTGCCGAATCGGTGCGCACTGTGCGGCAATTTGTCACATACGGTGATTTGCAGCGCCTGCGACGCAGCGTACTGGAACGAAGCGCGGCTGCGCTGCGACGTCTGCGCGGTGCCGCTGGGCGTCGGGCAACCGCGGCTGCGCGAAGCGCGCGGCCGGCACGGTGGTGCCGCTTCCGCATCCGCGTACCGGTGCGACGCATGCTGCGCGACGCCGCCGCCGTTCGATGCGACGCTCGCGCTCGCCGATTACCGCGCGCCGCTCAACGGGCTCGCGCGCGGCCTGAAGTTTCATGCGCGACTCGCGCTGGGTGCGGAATTCGCGGCCCGGCTCGCGGAGCGGATCGAAGACACGGACGCGATGCGCGCCGCCGGCGGCTTCGACGTGATCGCACCGGTGCCCCTGTCGCGCGGACGGCTCGTCGCGCGCGGCTACAACCAGGCGTGGGCGATCGCGCGGCCGCTCGCGCGCCGGCTCGGCGTGCGTGCCGACGCGGCGCTGCTTGCACGCGTGACCGAAACCGCGCCGCAGTCGCGGCTCGACCGGCGTGCGCGGCGCGACAACGTGCAGGCAGCGTTCGCAGCGGCGGGCGACCTCACCGGCTGCCACGTGGCGCTCGTCGACGACGTGATGACGTCCGGTGCGACGCTCGCGGCAGCCGCGAATGCATTGAAGGCGGCGGGTGCCGCGCGCGTGACGAATCTGGTTGCGCTGCGCACCGCCAGGGATTAATTAGTTAGAAAGGCCGGCCGCCCGCATGCGGCGACGGTCGTCACGAACCGGCCAGCCGGGACGGAATGCACGCTGCTCCGCCCCGGCCGGCCCAGCCAGACCCAACCATGTTCAACGTCGTCCTCGTCGCCCCCGAAATTCCGCCGAACACCGGCAACGTGATCCGCCTGTGCGCCAATACCGGCGCGCGTCTGCATCTGATCGAGCCGCTCGGCTTTCCGCTCGACGACGCGAAGATGCGTCGCGCGGGCCTCGACTATCACGAGTACGCGGAAATGCGCGTGCACCGCGACTGGGACGCGTTCGTCGCCACCGAAGCGCCCGATACCGCGCGAATGTTCGCGTTCACGACGCGCGGCTCGGGCCGCTTCCACGACCATGCGTTCGTGCCCGGCGACTGGTTCGTGTTCGGCTCGGAGACGCGCGGCCTGCCGGCCGAATTGCTCGAACGCTTCCCGAACGAACAGCGCGTACGCCTGCCAATGCGGCCGGGCAACCGCAGCCTGAACCTGTCGAACACGGTGGCCGTGGTCGTGTTCGAGGCGTGGCGTCAGGCCGGTTTCGAAGGCGGCGCCTGACGCGCGCCCGGCCCGAACCGCACCGCGCGGCCGGGCAGCGCTAGCTGCGCGCGAGCCGCGCGCGATACAGGTCGTAGATGTCGGATGAAAAACACGCGAATATCACGCGTGCGAGGTTCGGCGCCTGCGGCAGCATTTCGGCGACCGTGCCGACGGCGATCTCGACGGCCTCCTCGGCCGGATAGCGGTACACGCCGCAGCTGATCGCCGGGAAGGCGATCGAGGTCGCCGCCACCTCCTCGGCCAGCTCTATCACGCGCCGGTAGCATGCCGCGAGCAGCTCGGGCTCGCCGCGCCCGCCGCCGTGCCACACCGGGCCGACTGCATGAATCACATATTTCGCCGGCAACCCGTGGCCACGCGTGAGCTTCGCGTCGCCGGTCTCACAGCCGCCGAGCGTGCGGCACTCGGCCAGGAGGCCCGGGCCGGCCGCGCGATGGATCGCGCCGTCGACCCCGCCACCGCCGAGCAGCGAACCGTTCGCGGCGTTGACGATCGCGTCGACGTCGAGCGTCGTGATGTCGACGAGTTGCGCGTCGAACGTGGTGGAACCGATCTGCAGCATGACACCCTCCCGAAACGCCGGAGACTATTCAAGCGTAGTGCGCTTTGGCGCGGCCCGCTTTGCGCGAGCGCGCCCGGCCGCAATAATCGGTGCGATTCGTCCGTGCTATTCGGCGCGCGCGTCGCGCCGCAGCAGGCCGCTGACCGCATCGCGCGGTGCGACGCCGTCGAACAGCACGCCACACACGGCTTCGGTGATCGGCATTTCGATCGCTTGCGCGCGCGCGAGCGCGAGCACGGCCTGCGCGCAGCGCACGCCTTCGGCCACATGGCCGAGCGCGCCGAGGATGTCGTTCAGCGAGCGGCCAGCCGCCAGTTGCAGGCCGACCGTGCGATTGCGCGACAGGTCGCCCGTCGCGGTGAGGATCAGGTCGCCGAGGCCCGTGAGGCCCGTGAAGGTTTCCGCGCGGCCGCCGAGCGCGACGCCGAGCCGCGACATTTCGGCGAGGCCGCGCGTGACCAGCGCGGCGCGCGCGTTCAGCCCGAGCCCGAGGCCGTCGGAGATGCCGGTCGCGATCGCCAGCACGTTCTTCACCGCGCCGCCAACCTCGACGCCGACCACGTCGTCACCCGTGTAGATCCGCATCGCGCCGTGATGAAACGCGGCGAGCGTGCGCTCGCGGCATTCGGCGGAGGTGCTTGCGACCGTCAGCGCGACGGGCAGCGCGAGCCCGACCTCGCGGGCGAAGCTCGGCCCCGACAGCACGCCGTTGCTGTGCTGCTCCGGCAGCTCGGCCGCGATCACCTGATGCGGCAGCAGGTGCGTGTCGGCCTCGAAGCCCTTGCAGACCCACACGATGTGCGCAGGCACGCAGCCTGCGTCGCGCATCGCGCCGAACAGCGTGCGCAGCCCGGCCACGGGCGCGGCGATCACGCACAGCGCGTCGTCCGCGGCGCCGTGTGCGAGCGCGGCACCGAGATCGGCGTCGTAGCGCAGCGCATCGGGCAGCGCGATGCCGTCCAGATAGCGGGAATTTTCGTGCCGGGCCTGCAGCCCGGCGATCAGCGCAGCGTCGCGCGCCCAGAGAAGCGTATCGTGCCGCGCGGCCAGATGGCCCGCGAGCGCGGTGCCCCAGGCACCGGCGCCGAGAACGGCTACTTTCATACCCAGCACCGGTCCGGAGTGAAACGTCAGTTCAGCGTCGTGCCGTTCGGCGCGCCTGCCGCACCGGCCTGCTGCTGCTGAAGCTGCGCGAGACGCTGCTCGTACAGCGCCTGGAAGTTGATTTCCGCCAGGTGGATCGGCGGGAAGCCCGCACGCGTGATCGCGTCGGCGATGTTCGAGCGCAGGTACGGGAACAGGATCGTCGGGCACGCGATGCCGACGAGCGGGTCGAGCTGTTCGTCCGGAATGTTGCGAATGTCGAAAATGCCGGCCTGCTTCGCTTCGATCAGGAACGCGACCTTGTCCTTCACCTTCGCGGTGACGGTACCCGACACGACGACCTCGAACACGCTTTCCGCGAGGCGTTCGGCCTTGACGTCGACTTCGACTTCAACCGACGGCATGTCCTGCTCGAGGAAGATCGCCGGCGAATTCGGCTGCTCGAGCGACATATCCTTCAGGTAGACGCGCTGGATGTTGAAGAACGGTTGGTTTTCGACGTCGGACATGGTGTTTCCCTAAAAGTGGTGACGGGGCGGCCCGGCTTCACGCCGGCCGCCTCGGTTGAATCCTGCGCGCACGAGCCGCGGCGCGACCGGCGGCCATTCTGCCCTAATCAGGCCGCTTGCAGAAGCGGCAAGAGCCCGCCTTCGCGGTCGAGCTTCGACAGATCGTCGTAACCGCCGACATGCGTGTCGCCGATGTAGATCTGCGGCACCGTGCGACGGCCCGTGCGCGTCATCATTTCCTCACGGCGGGCCGGGTCACGGTCGATCAGCACCTTCTCGATCTGCTCGACGCCGCGCAGCTTCAGCAGGCGCTCGGCCTGAATGCAATACGGACACACCTGCGTGCTGTACATCAAAACCTTGCTCACTTCGCCACTCCTTGTTTGACGACCGGCATCCCGGCCTGCTGCCAGGCGGCGACGCCGCCCTCGAGCACGTGCACCTCGGCATAGCCCGCCGCCTCGACCTCGCGCGCCGCCTTCTGCGACTGCTGGCCGTTCTGGCAGACGAGCAGCACGGGGGTGCTCTTGTTTTTCGCGACCTGCGCGATCTTCGCGCCGATCTCGCCGGCGGCGACCTGGCGCGCCGACGGCAGATGGCCGGCGGCGAAGTCGGACGCGGTACGCAGGTCGATCACGACCGCGTTGCGGCGATTGATGAGCTGCGTCGCCTCCGCGGCCGACAGGCCGCCGCGGCCGCGGCGCAGGGCCGGCCATGCGAGCAGGCCGCCGGAAACCACCAGGATCGCGATAAGGGCCAGGTTCGTGTAATTGGTAAAGAACGTCACGGAATGCCGCCGGAAAAAGAGAAATCGGAAAAGGACAATCTTGCCATTATAAAATAACCGTCTTGCGCGATGGCGGACCCGGGACCGGGTACCGCGCGACGCGCCCCGCTTCCTTCACTACCGACCGCAAGATCCATGTACAAACTCGTTCTCATCCGCCACGGCGAATCGACGTGGAACAAGGAAAACCGCTTCACCGGCTGGGTCGACGTCGACCTGACCGAACAGGGTCGCAACGAGGCCTACCAGGCCGGCGAATTGCTCAAGGAGGCCGGCTACACGTTCGACATCGCGTACACGTCGGTGCTCAAGCGCGCGATCCGCACGCTGTGGCACGTGCAGGACAAGATGGACCTGATGTATCTGCCGGTCGTTCACTCGTGGCGCCTGAACGAGCGCCACTACGGCGCGCTGTCGGGCCTGAACAAGGCGGAAACGGCCGCCAAGTTCGGCGACGACCAGGTGCTCGTGTGGCGCCGCAGCTACGACACGCCGCCGCCGGCGCTCGAGCCGACCGACGAGCGCGCGCCGTTCGACGACCCGCGCTACGCGAAGGTGCCGCGCGAGCAGCTGCCGCTCACCGAGTGCCTGAAGGACACGGTCGCGCGCGTGCTGCCGCTGTGGAACGAATCGATCGCGCCGGCCGTCCGTGCGGGCAAGCAGGTGCTGATCGCCGCGCACGGCAACTCGCTGCGCGCGCTGATCAAGTACCTCGACGGCATCTCGGACAGCGATATCGTCGGCCTGAACATCCCGAACGGCGTGCCGCTCGTGTATGAACTCGACGAGAACCTGAAGCCGATCCAGCACTACTACCTGGGCGACCAGGACGCGATCGCGAAGGCTCAGGCCGCCGTCGCGAAGCAGGGCAAGGCGGGCTGATACCCGCGATGCCGGGCATGCCGCCGCGCGCGCGGCCTGCCTGGCGCACCCCGGCGTGCGGCGCGAACCTTCGCGGCCCCGGTGCTGTCGAATCCGCTTTCGAATCCGCTGCGCGTGGGGCGGCACCCCGCCGGGAACCAGGGCTCCGGGGCCATTTCGCACCGTTGCACTGAGCAATCGGACGAACAGTTATACTTGTCCGCTACATCCCCGCTACCGCCACGCGCTTCCCGACCGCACCAGACTCTCTATGCGAATGAAATTGAAGAACATCGGCCTGATTGCCGCGGGCCTCGCCACGGGCGTATTCGCCACGCTGCAGGTTTCGGCGTCGGCCGAGCAGACCGCCACGGCGCCGCTTCCCCTCGACCAGCTCCGCCTGTTCGCGGAAGTGTTCGGCCAGATCAAGCGCGAGTACGTCGAACCGGTCGACGACAAGAAGCTGCTGACGGCGGCGATCAAGGGCATGGTGTCGAGCCTCGACCCGCATTCGTCGTTCCTCGACAAGACCGACTATGACGAACTGCAGGAGCAGACCAAGGGTCGCTTCGCGGGTCTCGGCATCGAGATCTCGCAGGAAGACGGCCTCGTCAAGGTGATCTCCCCGATCGAAGATACCCCCGCGTTCCGCGCCGGCATCCGTCCGGGCGACCTGATCACCCGCATCAACGACAAGCCCGTGCGCGGCATGACGCTCGACAAGGCCGTCAAGCAGATGCGCGGCGAGCCGGGCACCAAGGTCACGCTGACGATCTTCCGCAAGAGCGACGACCGCACGTTCCCGATCACGGTCACGCGCGCGATCATCCGGGTCCAGAGCGTGAAGATGAAGCTGCTCGACCCGGGCTACGCATACATCCGGATCACGAGCTTCCAGGAGCGCACGACGCCCGATCTCGCCGCGAAGCTGCAGGACATCGCACGCCAGCAGCCGAATCTGAAGGGCCTGATCCTCGACCTGCGCAACAACGGCGGCGGCCTGCTGCAAAGCGCGGTCGGCGTCGCCGGCGCGTTCCTGCCGCCCGACTCCGTCGTCGTGTCGACCAACGGCCAGATTCCGGATTCGAAGCAGGTCTACCGCGATACCTACGACAACTATCGCCTGCCGTCCTTCGACGGCGATCCGCTGAAGAGCCTGCCGCCGGTCTTCAAGACCGTGCCGATGGTCGTGCTGACAAACGCGTATTCGGCGTCCGCGTCGGAAATCGTCGCCGGCGCGCTGCAGGATTCGAAGCGCGCGCAGATCATGGGCAAGACGACGTTCGGCAAGGGCTCGGTGCAGACGGTCCGTCCGATGACGGCCGACACCGCGCTGCGCCTGACGACGGCCTACTATTACACGCCGAGCGGCCGTTCGATCCAGAACAAGGGCATCACGCCCGACGTGCCGGTCGATCAGTACGCGGACGGCGATCCGGACGACGTGCTCGTGACGCGCGAGGTCGACTACACGAACCACCTCGCGAACACGCAGGATCCGAACGAGAAGAAGGAACAGGAAGAACGCGAGCAGCGCCGAATGGACCAGCTGCGCGTCCTCGAGGAGCAGAACGACAAGAAGACGCCGGAGCAGCGCCAGAAGGACCGCGATCGCAAGCCGATCGAGTTCGGCAGCACCGACGACTTCATGATGCAGCAGGCGCTCAACAAGCTGGAGGGCAAGCCGGTGCAGGAATCGAAGTCGCTGCTCGCCGAGAGCACGGCGAAGAGCCCGGCCGGCAAGGCCGCGTCCACCACGAAGGCGTCGGGCGCGAAGGCGGCCGCACCGAAGCCCGCGTCGGCACCGCAGTAAGCGCCGGCCGGCATCCGACGGGCCATCGCGGGAAGACCGCGATGGCCCGTTTTTCATGTACGCCTAGAATGAATCGATACGCCGGCGCTTCCGCCCCGCTCACGACTGTCCCATGAACGACGATCAACTCCTCCGCTACTCCCGCCACATCCTCGTCGACGAAATCGGCATCGAGGCGCAGCAGCGCTTTCTCGACGCGCATGCGATCGTCGTCGGCGCCGGCGGTCTCGGCTCGCCGGCCGCGATGTATCTCGCGGCGTCCGGGGTCGGTACGATCACGCTCGTCGATGCCGACACGGTCGACCTCACGAACCTGCAGCGGCAGATCCTCCACGTGACCGCATCGGTCGGCCGCAGCAAGGTCGAATCGGGGCGCGACGCGCTCGCGCAGCTGAACCCGGAAGTGACCGTGCATGCGGTCGCGGCGCGCGTCGACGATGCGTGGCTCGACGAATACGTGCCGCGGGCAACCGTCGTGCTCGACTGCACCGACAACTTCGCGACGCGCCATGCGATCAACCGCGCGTGCGTCGCGCACGGCGTGCCGCTCGTGTCGGGCGCCGCGCTGCGCTTCGACGGCCAGATCAGCACGTTCGACTTCCGCGACCCGAGTGCGCCCTGCTACGCGTGCGTATTTCCGGAAGACCAGCCGTTCGAGGAAGTCGCGTGCGCGACGATGGGCGTGTTCGCGCCGACGGTCGGCATCATCGGTGCGATGCAGGCCGCCGAGGCGCTGCGCGTGATCGGCGATATCGGCACGACGCTCAACGGCCGGCTGATGATGCTCGATTCGCTGCGGATGGAATGGACGACGATGAAGATCGCGCGCCAGGCCGACTGCCCCGTGTGCCAGGGCCGGCACTGACGCGCGCGGGATGCATGCGCCGGGCGGCGCATGCGTGACGTTTCGCAACCTTCGCGACGGTTCCGCGGCGCGGCGCGTGCCGCCTAGGCGGCCGCGTCCGCGCGCGGTTCCGCGACCGACAGGCGCTTGAGCGCCGCCTGCACTTCTTCCGGTTCGAATGCGGCCAGCACATCGGCCGTGGGCTTCTCGAGCGCCTTCAGGTGCGCGCGCAGGATCTCCTGCTTCACGACCAGCAACTGGCTCGGGTGCATCGAGAACTCGGTGAGCCCCATCCCGAGCAACAGGCGCGTGAGCGCCGGATCGCCCGCCATCTCCCCGCACACCGACACCGACACGCCCGCCCGCTTCGCTTCGCGCAGCGTATAGGAGATCAGGTGCAGCACGGCCGGATGCAGCGGGTCGTACAGGTGCGCGACCGCGTTGTCCGCGCGGTCGATCGCGAGCGTGTACTGGATCAGGTCGTTCGTGCCGATCGACAGGAAATCGAACCGCTTCAGGAACAGCGGCAGCGCGATCGCCGCGGCCGGAATCTCGATCATCGCGCCGATGCGCACGTTCGGATCGTACGCGAGCCCCGCATCGTCGAGCTGGCGCTTCGCCTCGCGGATCAGGTCCAGCGTCTGGTCGATCTCCTGCGCGTGCGCGAGCATCGGGATCAGGATCTTCACCTGCCCGAACGCGGACGCGCGCAGGATCGCGCGCAACTGCGTGAGGAACATCTGCGGCTCGGACAGGCTCCAGCGGATCGCACGCAGGCCGAGCGCCGGGTTCGGCGCCGTCTCGTAGCCCTCGTCGAGCGCCTCGAGCGGCTTGTCCGCGCCGACGTCGATCGTGCGGATCGTCACCGGCATGCCCTTCATCCACTCGACCGCGCGCTTGTACGCGGCGAACTGCTCCTCCTCCTCGGGCATCTCCTTCTGATGCATGAACAGGAACTCGGAGCGGAACAGCCCGACGCCGACCGCGCCAGCCTCGACCGCGGCCTTCGCGTCGTCGGGCAGCTCGATGTTCGCGTACAGCTCGATCTTCGTGCCGCACAGCGTTTGCGTCGGCGAGAACTTCAGGCGCTGCAGCTTGCGTTGCTCGAGCAGCTTCTCGGACTGGCGGTACGAATATTCCTCGAGGACGATCGGCGCGGGATCGACGATCACGATCCCCTGGTCGCCGTCGACGATGATCAGGTCGTCCTGCCGGATCAGCGCGCTCGCATGCTGGACGCCGACCGCGGCGGGAATGCCGAGGCTGCGCGCGACGATCGCCGTGTGCGACGTGCGGCCGCCGAGATCGGTGACGAACGCCTGGAACGACTGCGACTTGAACTGCATCATGTCGGCCGGCGCGATGTCGTGCGCGACGACGATCATCTCGTTCGTGCCGTTCGCGGCCGCGCGGTCGAGCGCCTGCGACGCGGACGGCGCACCGGCGAGTGCCTTCAGCACGCGCTCGACCACCTGTTCGATGTCGGCCTTGCGCTCGCGCAAGTATTCGTCCTCGATGTCGTCGAAGTGGCGCGTGAGCAATTCGAGCTGCTCGGTCAGCGCCCACTCGACGTTGTAGCGGCGCGTGCGGATCAGGTCGATGGTTTCCTGCACGAGCATCGCGTCGCTCAGGATCATCATGTGGACGTCAATGAATGCGCCCACTTCGCTCGGGGTGTCGTCGGTCAGGTCGGCGCGCAACG
The DNA here is from genome assembly GCF_003853825.1 of Burkholderia sp. Bp9012. Taxonomy (NCBI): domain Bacteria; kingdom Pseudomonadati; phylum Pseudomonadota; class Betaproteobacteria; order Burkholderiales; family Burkholderiaceae; genus Burkholderia; species Burkholderia sp. Bp9012. The sequence continues at coordinate 91,308 of NZ_QTQA01000013.1, forward strand.
CGTCGAGTTCGCGATGCACGACTTCAAGCGCCGTGCGGAAACGCTCGACCTCGGCGTCGATCTGGTTCGCCTCGACCAGGTAATGGGCGACGTCGAGCGCCGCCGGCGCGATCAGATACGCTCGCCCGATCGCGATACCACGTGAGACGGGAATGCCATGCAGCGTGAAGGACACGCGCACCTCCTCTGTACATGTAAAGCCGCGGCACACTGCTGCGATGCGCTTATGACCCCGGTTAGTGATTATAAATTCCGTACCTCCATGCTGACTGCGTGCAGCGCAGCATTACCATTTCCGCATCAACGCCGCGGACGAAAAAAATGCCGCGGCAAACGCGGCATTCTGCTTCGAAACGACAACGATCCCGCGCGGGGATCACTGACCTTCGCCGAACTTGTCCGCGATCAGCTTGAGCAGTGCATCCATCGCCTCGCGTTCGTCGGGACCGTCGGTCTCGATCGACACGGTGCTGCCGATGCCCGCCGCGAGCATCATCACGCCCATGATGCTTTTCGCGTTGATCTTGCGTCCGTTACGCGTCATCCAGACTTCGGACTGGAAGTTGCCGGCCAGTTGCGTAAGCTTGGCCGATGCGCGCGCATGGAGCCCCAATTTGTTGACGATGGTGGTTTCTTGTTGAAGCATGATTCTCGGTCGGGTCGGTCGCGGCCGCCGGCGACGTGCGTCGGCGGGTCGGTCTAAAACGAAAAACGGGACGGTCAGTGCGATTCGGTGCGCGGTTGCGGCTCGGGCGGAATCGGCGCGCACTGGCCGCAGCCGACTTCGGTCGGCGGCGGCGGTGTACCGGCCGCCACTTCGTGGACGCCCTTCGCGCCGCCGGACAGCGCCTTGTCGACGAGCTTGTCGAGCGGCACGGTACGGTAGCAGACGGCCCGCACCAGCATCGGCAGGTTCACGCCGGCCAACACGCGCACGTTGTCGAGCTTCGCGAGCTGGCCCGCGATGTTCGCGGGCGTCGCGCCGTACATGTCGGTCAGCACGACGACGCCATTTTCTTCCCTGAGCCGCGCGAGCTCCGCGTGCGCGAACGCCATCACCTGGGTGGGATCGCTGTCGGCCAGCACGTCGATGCAGCCGATGCGCGCGGGCACGCCGCCGTAGATGTGCGCGATGCAGTCCCGCAGCGCAGTGGCGAGCGGTGCGTGCGCGATGATCAGAATCCCGGCCATGTCAGACTGCCCCCGGCCGCCCCTGGCGGGCCGACGCCCCGCAGCGGGGCAACGAGCATAGCGAAAGAGGGAATCGTTTCATGTTCAGCCTTGCAACGGTTTCGGCCCGACCGCCGGGCCTTCGGCGCGCTGGTCGCGGCACCGGGCAAGCGGGCATTGTAGCAGGCCAGTCAAGCTGCTCCGGCGACGGGGGACCTGCGCGGCCGCCGCCGGGGTTGCACGGGAAGACGGCCTACGCGGCCGCACGCTCCAGCGCGTCGATGAACATCGCGGCGACGTCGAAGCCCGTCTGCTCCATGATCTCGCGGAAGCACGTCGGGCTCGTCACGTTCACCTCGGTCAGCCAGTCGCCGATCGCGTCGAGCCCGACCAGCAGCAGCCCGCGCGACGCGAGCACCGGCCCGAGCGTCTCCGCGATCTCGCGATCGCGGGCAGTCAGCGGCTGTGCGACGCCGAGCCCGCCCGCGGCGAGATTGCCGCGCACTTCGCTGCCCTGCGGAATGCGCGCGAGCGAATACGGCACCGGCTCGCCCGCGATCAGCAGAATGCGTTTGTCGCCCGCCGTGATCTCGGGGATGAATTTCTGGATCATCAGCGAGCGCGTGCCGTCGTGGCCGAGCATCTCGATGATTGCGCCGAGATTCATCCCGTCGGCCTTCACGCGGAACACGCCCATCCCGCCCATGCCGTCGAGCGGCTTCACGATCACGTCGCCGTGCTCGGCATGGAACGCGCGCAATCGTGCGGCATCGCGCGTGACCAGCGTCGGCGCGACGAATTGCGGAAACTCGCCGATCGCCAGCTTCTCCGAATGGTCGCGGATCGACTGCGGCTTGTTGAACACGCGCGCGCCCGCGCGCTCGGCGAGTTCGAGCATCCACGTGGCCGTCACGTACTCCATGTCGAACGGCGGATCCTTGCGCATCAGCACCGCGCCGAACGACGTCAGCAGACGCGATTGATGCGCGGCCGCCTCGTACCACGGATGGCGATGCAGGTCGGCCGTGTCGCCGACGATCGTCACGCGCTGCACGTCCGCCTCGACGCCCGACCCCGTCCACGCAAGCTGGTGCGGCTCACACGTGTAGATCGCGTGCCCGCGCCGCGCGGCCTCCGCCATCATCGCGTAGGTCGAATCCTTGTAGATCTTGAAGCGCTCGAGCGGGTCGGCGATAAAGAGAATGTCCATGCGGGTCCTGTACGTAGCGAAGCCGTTACACCTGGATGGCTTCGGGATCGGTCTTTTCCAGTTCGATCGACGACGCGATCAGCGACAGCCGCGCGACGACGCCGTACATGTAGAAACGGTTCGGCGGCGCGGCGCCCGGCTTCGCGCCGGCATCCGGCAGCGCGGTGTGCTCGAAGCCGAGCGGCACGTAGTGCATGCCGGGCGCGTTCAGGTTCTGGTCGCGCTCGCGGCCGCCGTGCGTGCGGTAGAAACCGCCGACCACGTAGCGGTCGATCATGTACACGACCGGCTCCGCGACTTCGTCGCCGACGCGCTCGAACGTATAGACGCCTTCCTGCACGATCACGTCGCGCACCGCGACGCCGGCCTTCGACTCGGCCATCTGCGCGCGCTCGGCCTTCGACATGCGGCCGATCTCGGCCGCGTCGTGCACGGTCATCACGCCGCGCCCGGCGGTGCCCGCGTCGGCCTTCACGACGACGTACGGCTTTTCGCTGATCCCGTATTCGCGATACTTGCGCGCGATCTTCTTCAGCACGCCGTCGATCGCGTCGGCGAGCGCCTGCTCGCCTTCATGGCCCTGCCAGTCGACGCCTTCGACGTGTGCGAAATACGGATTCACCATCCACGGATCGACGCCGACCATCTTCGCGAACTTCTTCGCGACGTCGTCGTAGCACGAGAAGTGCGTCGACTTGCTGCGCACGGCCCAGCCCGCGTGCAGCGGCGGCAGGAGGTACTGCTCGTGCAGGTTTTCCAGCACGGCGGGAATGCCGGCCGACAGGTCGTTGTTCAGCAGGATCGAGCACGGATCGAAATTCTTCAGGCCGAGGCGGCGCTGCGAACGCTCGAGCGGTTCGAGCACGATCTTCTGGCCGTCGGCCAGCGTGATCGGTGTCATGTCGGTGATGCTCGGGTCGAGCGAGCCGAAGCGCACGTTCAGGCCGGCCTGGCGCATGATCGTCGCGAGCCGCGCGACGTTTTCCAGGTAGAACGCGTTGCGGGTCGGCAGCTCGGGAATCACGAGCAGGTTCTTCGCGTCCGGGCAGATCTTCTCGATCGCGGCCATCGCGGCCTGGACGGCGAGCGGCAGCACTTCGGACGGCAGATTATTGAACGCGCCGGGGAACAGGTTCGCGTCGACGGGCGCCAGCTTGAAACCGGCGTTGCGCAGGTCCACCGAACAATAGAACGGCGGGGTGTGTTCCTGCCATTCGAGCCTGAACCAGCGTTCGATCGCAGGCGTCGCGTCGAGGATCTTCTGCTCGAGCTCGAGCAGCGGACCGTTCAACGCGGTAACGAGGTGGGGAACCATGAATCACTCGCGAGCGGGAGAATGAAGATTGTAGAGCAATTGCCCTGTCCATTTGGGGATTGTTCCCGGCTTCGCAAGGGTTTGGAGGAAGTTTTCGGCTATTGACCCGATAGCGTGAAGGGTTATGCGCTACGGCAGCACGCGGCAGGAGAAAAAAAAGCCCGCCGTGCGGGCGGGCCGAAGTCGCTGCGCTCATTCGTGGCGGGTGCCGTCTGCGCGGCGGCCCGCCGTCATCCGTACGACTTATTCGACGTGCTCGCCGTGCAGGATCACGTCGAGGCCTTCGCGCTCTTCCTCTTCGGACACGCGCAAACCAATCGTCAGGTCGATCAGCTTGAGCAGCACGAAGCTCAGCACGCCGCTGTAGACCAGCGTGATCAGCACGCCCTTCGCCTGCAGCAGCAGGCTGCCGTCGGCGCCGCCGATGTCCTTGACCGCGAACACGCCCGTCAGCAGCGCGCCGAGAATCCCGCCCACGCCGTGCACGCCGAACGCATCGAGCGAATCGTCGTAGCCGAGCTTCGACTTGAGCCACGTCGCCGACCAGAAGCAGACCACGCCCGCCGCGATGCCGATCACGAGCGCACCCGCCACGCCGACGAAGCCGGCAGCCGGGGTGATCGCCACGAGACCCGCGACCGCGCCCGACACGATGCCGAGCACCGACGGCTTGCCCTTCGCGACCCACTCGGCAAACATCCAGCCGAGCGCCGCGCAGGCCGTCGCCACTTGCGTGGTCAGCATCGCGAAGCCGGCACGGCCGTCAGCCGCGACCGCCGAACCCGCGTTGAAACCGAACCAGCCGACCCACAGCATCGAGCCGCCGATCATCGTCAGCACGAGGTTGTGCGGCGCCATCGATTCGCGGCCGTAGCCGACGCGCTTGCCGAGCACGAGGCACGACATCAGGCCCGCGATACCGGCGTTGATGTGCACCACCGTGCCGCCCGCGAAGTCGAGCACGCCGTCGGCCGACAGCCAGCCGGTCGGCTCCCACACCATGTGCGCGATCGGCACATAGACGATCAGCGACCAGAGCGTCATGAACACGAGCATCGCCGAGAACTTCATCCGGTCGGCGAACGCGCCGCAGATCAGTGCCGGCGTGATGATCGCGAACGTCATCTGGTAGACGAAGTAGACCGATTCCGGAATCGTCGTCGCCAGGTGGCTGACGGTCAGCGTGGTCGCCTTGTCGCCCTTCACGTAGGTCATCCCGTGCAGGAACGCGCGCGACAGGCCGCCGATGAAGCCGTTGCCCGGCGTGAACGCGAGGCTGTAGCCGACCACCGTCCACAGCACCGTGATCAGCGCGGTGATCGCGAAGCTCTGCATCACGGTCGCGAGCACGTTCTTCTTGCGGACCATGCCCGCGTAGAACAGCGCGAGGCCGGGGACCGTCATGAACAGCACGAGCGCGGTGGACGTCAGCATCCACGCGGTGTCGCCCGAGTTGATCTTCGACGAATCGACGGAGAACGGCTCGGTCGGCGCGGCGGGTGCGGCCGGCGCGGACGCGGCGGCGGCAGCCGATGCGTCGGAGGCGGCGCCCGAAGCGGGTGCGGCGGCAGCGGCGGACGCGTCAGGCGCGGCGCTCGCCGTCGCGGCGGGTGCCGCGGCAGCCGATGCGTCGGAAGCCGTTGCGGCGGGCGCGGACGCAGCCGCGGCGGACGCCGCGTCGTCGGCGAGCGCGGGGCCGACACCGGCCGCGATCAGCGAGCCGGCCATCAGCAGGGACATCAGAAGTTTGCGCATCTTGGATTTCCTCTTGTCGCTTGTCTTTGTCTGTTACAGCGCGTCTGCGCCGGTCTCCCCGGTCCGGATCCGGATCACTTGCTCGATCGGCGTGACGAAGATCTTCCCGTCGCCGATCTTGCCGGTGCGGGCGGCCCGCTCGATCGCCTCGACCGCCTGGTCGACCAGATCGTCGGACACGGCCGCCTCGATCTTCATCTTCGGCAGGAAGTCGACCACGTATTCGGCGCCCCGGTACAGCTCCGTGTGCCCCTTCTGGCGCCCGAACCCTTTCACCTCCGTGACCGTGATGCCGGAGACGCCGAGCGCTGAGAGCGCTTCGCGCGTCTCATCGAGCTTGAACGGCTTGATGATTGCGGTAATGAGTTTCATGAAGTCCTCTCGCTGGGTGGTCCCGTCGAATTGGTTGGAATGGTGTAACGGTCTCTCCTCAGCAACTCGCATGCCATGTTCGTGCGAACACCGCCTCGAACGGCTCTTAAACAGGGTCGTATCCGATGCTGAAAGGTGCGAAAGCCCGGCCGAATGGCCAACATGGCCCGGTTCGCTGGCGCGCCGAAAGGATCGTTGCTAGAGTGCACGCACGTCCCGGCTTACCGGGCCATTCACCCATGCGGGCGCCATGCCCGGAAATCGCGCCACGGGCGCACCATTTCCGGTCATGCGTGCATCATGGGCACGTATGCAACTGAAGATGCACATTTTTTGTGCAAGGAAGGGAAATCTCATGAAGCAACCCAGCGATGTTTTCAACGACCTGCAGTCGCGCGTCAGCGACCTGCTAAAAAACTCGCCGGCCAAGGATGTCGAGCGCAACGTGAAGGCCATGTTGTCGCAAGGCTTCTCGAAGCTCGATCTCGTCACGCGCGAGGAGTTCGACACGCAGGCACATGTGCTCGCCCGCACTCGCGTGCGTCTCGAGGAACTCGAGAAGCGCGTCGCGGAACTCGAGCAGAAGCTCGCAGCGTCCCAGGCCTGACGCCCCCACCCGACCGACTGGTCCGGGCGCGGGCTGCCTCGCGCGGCCCGCGCCTGCCACCCGGAAATCAGCCAGTCGGCAAGCCGTTCCGTCGTTCTTCGCTGTTCCTCGCTCTTCGCAGTTCGTCGTTCCTCGTTCTTATCCGCGCCACGCCGGCAGCGCGCAACGATTCCTCCGATTCCCGCGGCATGCGGCCCTGAACGGCCGTCGCCCGTCCGATTCATCTACAGGAGCCTCGCCATGTCGCTCGCCGTGGTGCGCAGTCGCGCGCCGGCGGCCGGCCGCGCGCCGGACGTCACCGTCGAAGTTCATCTTGCCAACGGGTTGCCGTCGTTCTCGATCGTCGGCCTGCCTGATCTCGAAGTCCGCGAAAGCCGCGAGCGCGTGCGCGCCGCGCTGCAGAACTGCGGATTCGACTTCCCCGTCAGGCGTATCACCGTCAATCTCGCGCCGGCCGACTTGCCGAAGGAGTCGGGCCGCTTCGACCTGCCGATCGCGCTCGGCATCCTCGCCGCGAACGGCCAGCTCCCGGCCGACGCGCTGGCCGGCCGCGAATTCGCGGGCGAACTGTCGCTGACCGGCGCGCTGCGGCCGATGCGCGGCGCGTTCGCGATGGCGTGCGGCGCCGCGCGCGACTGGCGCGCGGGTCATGCCGAAGCGCAACTCGATTCCGGCGCCCGTTTCAGTTTCGATTCCAGCGGCCATGCCGGCGTCGATTGCGCCGCGATATCCGGCGAGACAGCCCCGTCGCGCCCGCCCGAGCTGTACCTGCCGCTCGACAGCGCGGCCGAGGCCGCGCTGGTGCCGGGCGTCACCGTGTTCGGCGCGCCCGACCTCCCCGCGCTGTGCGCGCACCTGGCCGGTGCGCCGGATGCCCGGCTCGCGCCGGTCGCGGCGCCCTGCCTCGATGGCGTGCCGGCGCCGGCCGCGCCCGATCTCGCGGACGTCGTCGGCCAACGCGGCGCCCGGCGCGCGCTCGAAGTCGCCGCCGCTGGCGGGCACCACATGCTGATGATCGGGCCGCCCGGCGCCGGCAAGTCGATGCTCGCCGCGCGGCTGCCCGGCCTCCTGCCGCCGCTGACCGACGACGAGGCGCTGACGTCGGCCGCGCTCCTTTCCGCGAGTCGCATCGGCTTCTCGCCCCCGCAATGGCGGCGGCGCCCGTTCCGCTCGCCGCACCATTCCTCGAGCGCCGCCGCGCTGGTCGGCGGCCGCAACCCGCCTCAGCCGGGCGAGATCACGCTCGCGCACCTCGGCGTGCTGTTTCTCGACGAGCTGCCCGAATTCGACCGGCATGTGCTGGAAATGCTGCGCGAACCGCTGGAAGCGGGCCGCATCACGATCTCGCGGGCGGCCCAGCAGGCCGACTTCCCCGCCGCATGCCAGCTGATCGCCGCGATGAATCCGTGCCCGTGCGGGTGGCACGGCGATCCGTCCGGGCGCTGCCGCTGCACGCCGGATGTCGCCACGCGCTACCTGCGCAAGCTGTCGGGCCCGTTGCTCGACCGGATCGACATCCAGATCGACCTGCCAGCGCTGTCGCCGGCCGAACTCGCGTCGCGCGCGACGGCACCGGGCGAGCCGAGCGCGGCGGTCGCCGCGCGGGTCGCCCAGGCGCGTGCGTTGCAGCTCGAGCGGCAGGGCAAGACCAATCACATGCTGAGCGGCCGCGAGACCGACGACCTGTGCCGGCCGACCGACGACGGCGAGCGGCTGCTGCGCGAGGCCGGCGAGCGCTTCGGCTGGTCGGCGCGCGCGTATTTCCGCGTGCTGAAGGTCGCACGCACGATCGCCGACCTGGCCGGCGACCCGTTGCCGACGGCCGCGCAGATCGCCGAAGCGATCCGCTACCGGCGTGCGCTCACCGCGCTGTGAGCGCCTTCGGAGGACAAAATACGGCTGTCAAGACTTGACTTATGCACAATTTCACGAACCCGGCCCCAGATCACCCTGCACGGCCGCCCTTTCATCGAGAAATTCATATCCCGTTGTTTTTATTGATTTTTCCCAAGGAGAGCGTGAGCTGTCAAATGCGCCGGAGGGCCGTCCGGCGCGGCTTTGCGGGAGATCCGGTCAACTTTTCAACAAAGTTATCCACATGCGCTGTGGATAGCCGAAAAATCCCCGCAAAATCCGGCGATTAGCGTCGAAAGCTGCGAATGAACTTTCAATTGCCACGGGAGTCGGAGGCGCCCTCGCCGGCCGCTGTCAGTCGAGTTTGAACGAGCCGAAAAACTGGTCGAGCTGTTCCTGCGCGAGCGGCCGGTCGGCGATCGCGACGGCCTGGTACGCGTGCCGGCCCCGCGCCACGAGCCGCGCCACGATTGTCTTGTGGGAATGGTCGCCGCCGCTGGCCGCGCCCGCGACGCGCAGTTCGAGCCCGTTCACCGCACCGCCGGCCGCGAGCGGCACCGGCACCGAGGCCGTCTCTGGCACGCCTTCGAGATTGCGCGACAACCCGGCCCGCAGGAACTCGAGCGCCGCGCGGCGCGTATCGTCGCGATCGTCGGGCAGCGTCAGCGTGCCGACCGCGAACACCGCGCCGTCGACATGCGCGGCCTGCATCCGCATCGGCATCGACGCACCGCCGACGGCCACCGGCTGATCCTCGACGGTCGGCTTCGCCGGCAGGTCGATCGTGTAGCCGGCGTCGTTGTGCAGCGTACGCCAGTCATATGACGGCGAGCACGCGGCCAGCGCCGCGCTCACGCACGCGAGCGCGGCGAAGTGTCGCAGGGGGCGAAAAAGGGGGCGCAACGAATGGAGAACTTCCTTCGGCATGGCAGTGATGGGGACAGGCAAAACGCCATTATCCGCCGAAGCCGACGCCCGGTATGCGTGGCGGCCGCCGGTGCATGCGCCGCATTCGCGCTAAAATGAGCGCCGAATTTCGACGTCCTTTGCATCGATCCGCGTCATCGACCGACTCCGAGAGCACCGCAGATGAACACCACGCCTCCCGCCCAGCGCCGCACCGGCCCCGCCCGCTATATCGTCGCGGCCGTCGTCGTCGCGGCCATCGCCATTGCCGGCTTCTTCGCGTTCAACGGCAAGTCCACCGTGCCGGACGCCACGTTCACGCTGCTGTCGGGCCAGAAGGTGTCGACGGCCGGCGACCTGAAAGGCAAGGTCTACCTCGTGAATTTCTGGGCGACGAGCTGCGCGACCTGCATGCAGGAAATGCCGCAGATGGTCGATACCTACAATCGCTTCAAGGGCCAGGGGCTGGAATTCGTCGCGGTCGCGATGAACTACGATCCGCCGATGTACGTCGCGAACTACGCGCAGACGCGCCAGCTGCCGTTCAAGGTCGCGCTCGACGACGGCAGCGTCGCGAAGCAGTTCGGCAACGTGCAGCTCACGCCAACGACCTTCGTCGTCGACAAGGACGGCAAGATCCTGAAGCGCTACGTCGGCGCCCCGCAATTCGCGGAACTCGACGCGCTGCTCAAGAAGGCGCTCGACGGCAACGCGGCCTGAGCGCCGCACGACAGGACTCGCGGGGGCGTCCACTGCGCCCTGCTCCGCACCACGGACCGCCCGACCGGCCAGCCCGGTTCCGCGGTCCGTCTCTTTTTCAGCGCTCGGTTTCGCCTTTCGCCGACAGCCCGTAGCGCTTCATCTTCTCGTACAGCGTCGCCTTGCCGACATGCAGCCGGTCGGCCGTCGCCGCGACCGCGCCGCCCGTCTGGTTCAGCGCCTCGGCGATCACCGCGCGCTCGAACTGCTCGATGCGCTCCTTCAGCGTCTGGTCGCTCTGCGCATCGTCGTCGCCCGCGCCGGCTTCCTGCGGCATGTCGGCGACGCCGAGCACGAAGCGGTCGGCCGCGTTGCGCAGCTCGCGTACGTTGCCCGGCCAGTCGCGCTGCATCAGGCTCGCGCGCTGCCGGTCGGTCAGCACGGGGGCCGGCCGCCCGTAGCGCACGGCCGCGTCGAGCATGAAGTGCTCGAACAGCGGCACGATGTCCTCGCGGCGCTCGGCGAGCGGCGGCAGCGCGATCGTCACGACGTTGAGCCGGTACAGCAGGTCGCGCCGGAACGTGCCCGCCGCGACGAGCTCGCTCATGTCGCCTTTCGCGGCCGCGACGACGCGGCAGTTCACGCGGATCGGCTGGTTCGAGCCGAGCCGCTCCAGCACGCCGTCCTGCAGCACGCGCAAGAGCTTCACCTGCAGCGCGAGCGGCATGCTTTCGATTTCGTCGAGGAACAGCGTGCCGCCGGATGCGTATTCGAGCTTGCCGACGCGGCGTTTCGCGGCGCCGGTGAACGCGCCGGGCTCGTAGCCGAACATCTCCGACTCGAACATCGGCTCGGGCAGCGCGCCGCAGTTCACCGCGATGAACGGCTTGTCGCGACGCGGCGACAGCTCGTGCAGGCTGCGCGCGATCAGCTCCTTGCCGGCGCCCGTGTCGCCGTTGATCAACACCGATGCGTCGGTCGGCGCGACGTTCGCGATCAGCTTGCGCACTTGTTCGATCGCCGGGCTGCGGCCGATGATGCGCGGCGCGACGATGTTCTGCCCGGCCAGCTCGCGCCGCAGCGCATGGTTCTCGAGCACGAGCTCGCGCCGCTCGAGCGCACGGCGCACGGTCTCGATCAGCCGCTCGGCCGCGAACGGCTTCTCGATGAAGTCGTACGCGCCGTCGCGCATCGCCTGCACGGCCATCGAGATGTCACCGTGGCCTGTGACGAGGATCACCGGCACGTCGGGCACGCGCTCGCGGCACTGCGCGAGCAGGTCGAGCCCGCTCGCGCCGGGCAGCCGGATGTCGCTGACGATCGCGCCGGCGGTTTCCGCGACGATCGCCTTGTCGGCCGCCTCGGCCGATTCGAACCCGACGACGTCGAACCCCGCGAGCTGGAGGCTCTGCACGCTCGCCCGGCGAACGAGCGCATCGTCTTCGATATAGATCACTTGCAGCCGGTTGGCCATCTTGGTCACTTGCTCCTGACAGGCCGCGCGGCGCAGGTGCGCGCGGCTCTCGTTGATGCCGGTCGTGCGGCGAACGGGTTTGCGGCGAGTCCTAGTGCGAGCCCGCCGGCTCGGACACCGAGTCCGGATGATGCGTGCGCGCGCGCCGCAGCGTCAAGACGAACTGCGCGCCGCCGGACGGTGCATTGCGCGCGGTCAGTGCGCCGCCCGCGTCGCTCGCGATCGACGACGAGATCGCCAGGCCCAGCCCGAGCCCGCGCCCCATTTCCTTGGTCGTGAAGAACGGCTCGAACAAGCGTGGCAGCAAGTCGGGCGCGATGCCGGAGCCGTTGTCGCGCACCTCGATCGCGAGCGTCGCGACCGACACCGCGATCGTCACTTCGATTGCCGGTGCCGCGACGCCCGCGACCGCGTCGAGCGCGTTGCCGAGCAGGTTGATCAGCACCTGTTCGAGACGCAAGTCCTCGCAGCGGGCGACGAGTTCCGGATAGTCGCACGCGAGGTCGAGCGGCGCATCCTGCGCGGGCGATACGGTCGCATCCTGCAGCGTCAGCGTGAGCGCGACGCCGCGCAGCCGGTCGCCGAGCAGCGACAGCACGCTGCGCAGCGCGCGCACGACGAGCGCCCGTTCGTTGCGCGGCTTCGCGCGGCCGACGAACAGCTTCAGCTGGTTGGTGATCTTGCCCATCCGCTCGGTCAGCGCGGCGATCGCCTCGAGGTTTTCGCGCGCGGCCGCCTGCTCGCCTCGATCGAGCAGCACGCGCGTATTGTCCGAGAAGCTGCGCAGCGCCGCGAGCGGCTGGTTCAGTTCATGCGTGATGCCGGCCGCCATCTGGCCGAGCGCGGCGAGCTTGCTCGCCTGGATCAATTCGTCGTGCGCGGCGCGCAATTCCTGTTCCGCGCGGATCCGGTCGCCGACTTCCTTCTGCAATTGCTCGTTCGCCTCCGACAGGTCGGCCGTGCGCTCCTCGACGCGCCGGTTCAGCTCTGCATACGCCTGCTGCAGCAGTGCGCGGCCACGGATCATCTCGCGCACGCGTGCGCGGCGCATGCGCCAGTAGAACGCGAGCAAGGCGACCGACACGAAGCCGAAGCCGGTGACGATCGTCGCGTTGCGCGCGTCGGCGTCGATGGGCGCGATCGGCGCGAGCGTCACCAGCAGCCAGTCGGGTTCGCCGATCCGCCGCTTGCTGGCGAGGAAGCGCGGCGCGCGCAGGCCGGGACCGAGACGCACGATCTCCGCGTCGGCGTCGAGCACCTGCTCGACGCGCAGCGGCAGCGGCGTGACGGGTTGCTGCGCGTACTGGCGCGTCTCGTAGATCGACGCGGCGACGGGCCCCGTCAACGGATGCAGCGTGTGGTATTTCCAGGCGGGCACGGACGACAGGAACACGACGCCGTGATCGTCCGCGACGACGAGCGGCTCGGACGCGTCGGCGCCCTGGAACCATTCGAGATTGAGCTTCACGACGACGACGCCCGCGATCCTGCCGTCGCGCCACACCGGCTGCGAGATGTAGTAGCCGGGATCGCGCGAGATCGTGCCGATCCCGAAGAAGCGGCCGACCTGGCCGCCCATCGCATCGATGAAATACGGACGAAACTGGTATCCGGTCCCGACGAAGCTGTCGGGCGCGCGCCAGTTGCTGGCGGCGACGCACAGGCCGTCCGCGCCGATCACGTAGGTGACGGTCGCGTGCGCGTGTTCGTTGAGGTCTTCGAGATAGCGGTTCGCGCGCGCGGTGAAATCGGCGCGCTTCGGCTCGGCGAGCAGGTCCAGGACGTACGGGTGGCTGCCGAGCAGATAAGGCAGCGACTCGTAACGGTCGAGCGTGCTCTTGAGCGCGTTGGTGGTGCGGTCGACCCGCACCGCGGCGTTGCGCTGCAGCTCGGCGACGCCGCGCCGCCACGTGATGGTCCACGTCAGCACGCACGCCGCCGCGAGCGCGGCGGCAAGCATGACGAGGATGAGCAGGCGGCGCTTCACGGACGTGACTTCCTGGCGATGCGGATCGCCTATTGTGTCATAGGGCTCCATATCGCCGCCCGGGCCGCCCGGGCCGCCGCGCGGCGCACCGCCCGCGGGCGGTGCCGCCGCCTGCTCCTTCATGACGTCAGACGCCGGCCGTCTCGGTCGTCGTGACCTCGCCGCCGCCCTTCAGCGCCTGGCGCAGCTTGTTGCGGTCGAGCTCCTTTTCCCAGGCCGACACGACGACCGTCGCCACGCCGTTGCCGACGATGTTGGTCAGCGCGCGGCATTCGCTCATGAAGCGATCGATGCCGAGGATCAGCACCATGCCCGACAGCGGGATCGTCGGCACGACGGCGAGCGTCGCGGCGAGCGTGATGAAGCCCGCGCCCGTGACACCGCTCGCGCCCTTCGACGTCAGCATCGCGACCGCGAGCAGCGTGAGCTGCTGCATCCACGTCAGCTCGATGTTGGTCGCCTGCGCGATAAACAGCACGGCCATCGTCATGTAGATGTTGGTGCCGTCGAGGTTGAACGAGTAGCCGGTCGGCACGACGAGGCCAACCACCGAGCGCGAGCAGCCGGCCTTCTCCAGCTTTTCCATCAGCTGCGGCAGCGCGGCTTCCGACGAGCTCGTGCCGAGCACGATCAGCAGCTCTTCCTTGATGTACGACACGAAGCGGATGATCGAGAAGCCCGTGGCGCGTGCGATCGCGCCGAGCACGACCAGCACGAACACGACCGAGGTCAGGTAGAACGTGCCGATCAGCTTGAGCAGCGGCACCAGCGAGCCGACGCCGTACTTGCCGATCGTGAACGCCATCGCACCGAACGCGCCGATCGGCGCCAGCTTCGTGACGATGTGCACGATGCCGAACAGCACGCGCGTGAGGCCGTCGATGAAGTCGGTCACGACCTTGCCGCGCTCGCCGAGGTGCGCGAGCACGCTGCCGAACAGCAGCGCGATCAGCAGGATCTGCAGGATTTCGCCCTGCGCGAACGCATCGACCATCGTGTTCGGGATGATGTGCATCAGGAAGTCGACCGTCGACTGCCCGTGCGCCTTCGCCGCGTACGACGCGACTTCCTTGCCGTTCAGCGTCGCCGGATCGATGTTGAAGCCGACGCCCGGACGCAGGATGTGCGTGGCCGCGAGGCCGAGCAGCAGCGCGAAAGTCGACACGATCTCGAAGTACAGCAGCGCCTTGCCGCCGACGCGGCCGACCTTCTTCATGTCCTCCATGCCGGCGATGCCGGTGACGACCGTACAGAAGATGATCGGTCCGATCACCATCTTGATCAGCTTGATGAAGCCGTCGCCGAGCGGTTTCATGTCGGTGGCGAGCGCCGGGTAGAAGTGGCCGAGGATCACGCCGACGATGATGGCGAAGATCACCTGCACGTAGAGCACTTTGTAGAAGGGTTTCTTCTTCACGATGGTTCCTGCTGAAGTAGATGAGCCGGTGGAAACGGCGTCACGCGCGCGGACGAATGTCAGGGGAAGAGCCATTCGCCCGCGCGGCTGCCGTGCCGCAACAAGCGATGCCTCAGGACGTCCGGAGGGAGTGGAAGGCAGTGGTCATCGATTGTCTCCTTGGTTTAATAGTCGGCCGGGGGGGATGGCCGTGCTTTTCATATTGCAAGGTCGATGCCAGGTGTCCGGAACCCCTCAAGCCGTTGTTTTCATTGTATTTCTCATAATGCGGCAGGCAAGTAAATCCGGGATTCCGGATTTCCGGAAAACATCCGTCCGGCGATCCGGACGGATGGGGCGTTTCATCGGACGAATCAGTGCTGCACGGCTTCACCGGCCAGCACGCCCGTCTGCGCGTAGAACTCCTGCCGCGCGAAGGCCTCGCGCTCGCGCCGCGCGCGCTCGCCGCGGTCCGCGAGCGAGCCGACGATGATCCCGACGAACGCGAGCGGCACCGACACGAGCGCCGGGTTGTCGAGGAACACCGGCGCATGCGCGTGGTGCAGCACGTCGACCCACACCGACTTCGACAGCACCGTGAGCGCCACTGCCGACGCGAGGCCCAGGCTGCCGCCGAGCACCGCGCCGCGCGTCGTCATCCCGCGCCAGAAGATCGACATCGCGAGCACCGGGAAATTGGCGCTGGCGGCCACCGCGGCGACGAGGCCGACCATGAACGCGACGTTCACGTGCTCGAAGAGGATCGACAGCGCGATCGCGACCGCGGACAGCCCGATCGTCGCCGCGCGCGAGATGCGCATTTCCAGCCGCTCGTCGGGCTTGCCGCGCGCCCACATCTGCGCGTACAGGTCATGCGAGATCGTGGTCGCGCCGGCGAGCGTCAGCCCGGCGACCACCGCGAGGATCGTCGCGAACGTGACGGCCGCGATGAAGCCGTAGAACCAGTTGCCGCCGACCGCCTGCGCGAGCTTCACCGCGACCATGTTGGAGCCGCCGAGCAGGTCGTGCGTCAGGTTGAAGGTGCCGTTCGCGCCGAGCTTGAAGAACTCGGGATGCTGCGCGAGCAGCACGATCGCCGAGAAGCCGATCACGAACGTGAGCAGGTAGAAGTAGCCGATGAAGCCGGTCGCGTAGAGCACCGACTTGCGCGCCTCCTTCGCGTTCGGCACCGTGAAGAAGCGCATCAGGATGTGCGGGAAGCCGGCCGTGCCGAACATCAGCGCGATGCCGAGCGACAGCGCATTGGCCGGATCGCGGATCAGCTTGCCGGGCCCCATGATGCCGAGCGCGCCCGGATGCACGGCCACCGCGCGGCGGAACATCTCGTCGATGCTGAAGCCGAATTCGGCGAGCGCGAGCAATACGAGCAGCGTCGCACCGCACAGCAGCAGCACGGCCTTGATCACCTGCACCCAGGTGGTCGCGGTCATCCCGCCGAAGAACACATAGACCACCATCAACACGCCGACGATCAGCTCGGCCGTGCCGTACGACAGCCCGAACAGCAACTGGATCAGCTTGCCCGCGCCGACCATCTGCACGACCAGGTACAGCACGACGATCGTCAGTGCGTTCGCGGACGTCAGTAGCCGGATCGGCCGCTGCGCGAAGCGGTACGCGACGACGTCGACGAACGTGAACTTGCCGAGGTTGCGCAGCGGCTCGGCGATCAGGAACATCACGAACGGCCAGCCGACCAGGAAGCCGATCGAGTAGATCAGTCCGTCGAAGCCGAACATGAACACCATCCCCGACAGCCCGAGGAACGACGCGGCCGACATGTAGTCGCCCGCGATCGCGAGCCCGTTCTGCAGCCCGGTGATGCCGCCGCCGGCCGTGTAGAAGTCGCGCGTCGAGCGCGTGCGGCGCGCGGCCCAGCGCGTGAGCGCGAGCGTCGCGAACACGAACGCGAAGAACATCGCGATCGCGACCGGGTTCAGCTCGACCTTGTCGGGCATCGGCCCCGCGACGGCGCTCGCGTGCACGGTGCAGGGGGAGAAAACGAGAACGGCCAGCGCGCCGAGCGCGCTCGAGATGCGTCGCATGTCGGCCTCCGTCACGAACGTTGCAGGATCGCGTCGACGCGGCGGTCGAACGCACGGTTCGCGCGCAGCACGTAGCACGCGGTCAGGCCGATCGCGACCAGGATGATCGCGACGCCCGCGACGATCCCGACCGTGGTCGTCGCGCCGCGGTACAGCGGCGCGGCCAGCACGTGCGGCGCGAGCGCGACGAGCAGGATGAAGCCGTAGTAGGTGGCGATCATCAGCGCCGTCAGCGTGAAGCTGAAGCGGCGTCGCGCACGCACGAGCTGCTGGTAGTCACGGCGCGCCGTGACCGATTCGATGAAGGAATGCTGCATGGTGTCTCCAATGTCCCCTCGTCGTTCGCGAGGCGTGTCTTATGGATGGTCGGCGCGCGTCGACTGCTCCGCCCGCGCCGCGGCGGCAATACATGAAACGCGCTACACGACGCGATCCGCACGCAGCCGCGCCAGGTCGTCCGGCGACAGCCCGAGCCAGCTGCCGAGCACGTCGTCCGTATCGGCGCCGAGCACGGGCGGCGCACCGCGCACCGGCAGGCGCGCGCCGTCGAAGCGATACGGCGGCGCGAGCACGTCGACGCCGCCCGCGACCGGATGCGGCTGCCGCGTGACGAGCCCCGCGCGGGTCGCGCGCTCCGACGTCAGCGCGTCGTGCAGCCCGAGCACCTCGCCGCACGGAATGCCCGCATCGGCGAGTGCCGCGAGCAGCATCGCGCGCGGCCGCCGCGCGAGCTCGCCGCGAATCTCCGGCAGCAGCGCGGCGCGGTTCTCCGAGCGGCCGAGGTTGGTCCTGTAGCGGTCGTCCGCGGCGAGGTCGGGCCGCTCGATCGCGTCGCAAAAACGCGCGAACTGCGTGTTGTTGCCGACCGTGATCACGAGCGGACCGTCGGCCGCGTCGAACACGCCGTACGGCACGATCGACGGATGCGCGTTGCCGTAGCGCGGCGGATCCTCGCCCATCAGCAGCGCATCGAGTCCGTAGTACGCGGTGATCATCAGCCCGCAGTCGAACAGCGCCATCTCGATGCGCCGCCCGCGCCCCGTCGCATGGCGCTCGTACAGCGCGGCGAGGATCGCCTGCGCCGAATACATGCCGGTGAACAGGTCGACCGCCGCGACGCCGAATTTCAGCGGCGGCTGGCCGGCCTCGCCGTTCAGCGCCATCAGCCCCGCCTCGCCCTGCACGACGAGGTCGTAGCCGGGCCGCGCGGCCTCCGGGCCCGAGCGGTCGTAGCCGGAAATCGCGCAATGCACGAGCCGCGGATTCAATTCGGCCAGCGCGTCGTAGCCGAGGCCGAGCTTCTCCGCGCCGCCGAACTTGAAGTTGTGGATCAGCACGTCGGCCTGCGCGGCCAGCTCGCGCGCGATGCGCTGCCCTTCTTCGGTCTGCAGGTCGACGCAGATCGACCGCTTGCTCCGGTTCACGCTGTTGAAGTAGGTCGTCTCGGTCTCGCCGATCCGCAGCCCCCAGTCGCGCGTGTCGTCGCCGCGCACCGGATGCTCGACCTTGATCACGTCCGCGCCGAAATCGGCGAGCACCATCGCGCTCCACGGGCCCGCGAGCACGCGCGAGAAATCGAGCACCTTCACGCCGGCCAGCGGCAATGCGCGCGGGTCGTTCGTCATCCTTGTCTCCTCCATTCGCGTCGTATGCCTTTACTGTTTCGACAGCGCGATGTAGCGCGCGAGATGGTGATCCTCGTCGCCGAGCTGGTGATCGATCATCACGAGCCGCTTCGCGTAATGCGACAGCGGCAGCTCCCACGTCATCCCGATCCCGCCGTGCAGCTGAATGCTTTCCTCGGCGACCAGCGTGCCGATCCGGCCGATGCTGTATTTCGCCGCCGCGAGCGCGCGCTCGCGCACCACGCGCGGCGCATCCAGCTGCGCGGCCGCATTGATCACCGCCGAGCGCGCCTGCTCGACTTCGAGCAGCAGATCGGCCATCCGGTGCTGCAGCGCCTGGAAGCTGCCGATCGGCAGCCCGAACTGCTTGCGCGTGCGCAGGTAGTCGAGCGTCGCGTCCTTCGCGACGTCCATCGCGCCGAGCGCCTCCGCCGACAGCGCGAGCAGCCCGTAGCCGAGCACGCGTTCGAGTAGTGCCGCGCCCGTTTCGCCGTCGAGCGCATCCGGCGCGCCGAGCGCGGCATCGGCCGGCAGCGCGACACGCTCGAAGCGCACTTCGGCCGCGCGGCCGCCGTCGATCTTCCGGTAGTCGCGCAGCGACACGCCCGGCGCGTCGGCCGGCACGACGAACAGGCCGATGCCCGCCGCGTCGTCGTCGCGTCCCGACACGCGCGCGCTGACGACGAAGAACGCCGCCTGCGCGGCCTGGTCGACGACGCCCTTCGCGCCCGTCAGCACCCAGCCGTCGCCGGCACGATCGGCGCGCGTGCGCACGGTCGTCAGTTCGTAGTGCGAGCCCGGCTCGTCGTGCGCGAACGCGGCGCTCGCGCGGCCGTCGATCAGCGCGGCAAGCCGTTCACGATGCGCGTGGCCGCCGGCGAGCGACAACGCGCGGCCCGCGAGCAGCGCGCCGAGGAACGGCTCGACGACGAGCCCGCGCCCGAGGCATTCGAACACCACGGCGATGTCGAAGCCCGCGCCGCCAAAGCCGCCGTCGGCTTCGGGAAACAGCGCGCCGACCGCGCCGAGTTCGGCGAAGCGCTGCCACATCGCGCGATCGAATCCGTCGGTCGACTGCGCGATGCGGTCGCGCACCGGGAACGCATACTGTTCGGCGATGAAGCGGTTCAACGTGTCCGCCAGCATCCGGCGGTCTTCTGTGTGCTGGAAATCCATCGTCGCGTCCCTCGTTACAGCCCGAGCATCATCTTCGCGATGATGTTCTTCTGGATCTCGTTCGAGCCGCCGAAGATCGACAGCTTGCGGTTGTTGAAGTACTGCTGCGCGGCGCTCGCGGCGCCGTCCGGGCCGACCGGCTCGCCGTCGTGATCGGCGTCGAGCGCCTCCTCGACGAACGGCTGCGCGTATGGCCCCATCGCGCGGCGCATCAGCGACGTGATCTCCTGGCGGATCTGCGTGCCGCGGATCTTCAGCATCGAGCTTTCCGCGCCCGGCACGCCGCCGCCCGCGACCGCGGCCAGCACGCGCAGGTTGGTCGTGCGCATGTTCTCGAGCTCGATCTCGACGCGCGCGACGCGCGCCGCGAAGAACGGATCGTCCGCGAGCGGCCGGCCGTTCTTCGTGACCTTCGCGGCGACCGCGCGCAGGCGGTCGAGCGCGGCCGTCGAGAAGCCGATTCCGGCGATGTTGGTGCGCTCGTACGTGAGCAGGTATTTCGCGTAGGTCCAGCCGCGGTTCTCTTCGCCGACGAGGTTCTCCACAGGCACGCGCACGTCGGTGAAGAACACTTCGTTCACCTCGTGCTCGCCGTCGAGCGTGATGATCGGGCGCACTTCGACACCCGGCGTGTTCATGTCGATCAGCAGGAAGCTGATGCCCTCCTGCTTGCGCACGTCGGTCGCGGTGCGCACGAGGCAGAAGATCATGTTCGCGTAGTGGCCGAGCGTGGTCCACGTCTTCTGGCCGTTCACGACGTAGTGGTTGCCGTCGCGCACCGCGCTCGTCTTCACCGACGCGAGATCGGAACCGGCGCCCGGCTCCGAATAGCCCTGGCACCACCAGTCGGTGCCGTCGAGAATGCGCGGCAGCCAGTGGCGCTTCTGCGCTTCGTCGCCGTACTTGATCAGCACGGGCCCGAGCATGTTGACGCCGAACGGGACGATGCGAGGCGCGCCGGCGAGCGCGCATTCGTTGTCGAACAGAAATTTCTGCGCGACGCTCCAGCCGGGGCCGCCGTACTCGCGCGGCCAGTGGCTCGCGAGCCAGCCGCGGGCATTCAGGATTGCGTGCCATTCGCGCATGTCGTCGCGCGTCAGATGCAGGCCGCCCTTCACCTTGCGCGCGGTGCGCGCGGGCAGTTCGGCGGCGAGAAAGCGCTGCACTTCGGTGCGGAACGCTTCCTCTTCGGGAGTGAAATTGAGGTCCATCGTGAGTCCGTTGCGAATGCGGTGGGCGTTCAGTCGATACGGTTCAGGCTCGCGAAATCCGCGCCGCGCTCGACCAGCTCGACGATCAACGGCGAAGGCTTCCAGAACAGCGGATCCTCCTTCGCGAACGCGCGGATGTCGGCGAGCACGTTCGCGAGGCCGACCGTGTCCGCGTAGTGCATCGGGCCGCCGCGATAGCGCGGGAAGCCGTAGCCGTACAGGAACACGGCGTCGACGTCGAGCGGGCGCAGCGCGATCTTCTCGTGCACGACGTTCGCACCTTCGTTGATCATCGCGGCGAGGTAGCGGCGCATGATCTCGTCGTCGGTGAACGTGCGCGGCGCGATGCCCTTCTTCGCGCGCTCGTCGGCGACGATCGCCTCGACTTCCGGGTCCGGCGTGCCGACGCGCGCGCCGTCCGGATACAGGTAGTAGCCGCGCGCGGTCTTCTGCCCGAACCAGCCGCACTCGCACAGCCGGTCGGAAATCTCCACGTAGCGCGCGCGCGGGTCGCGCGTCGCCGCGCGGCGCTTGCGGGTCGCCCAGCCGATGTCGCCGCCCGCGAGGTCGACGACCTGGAACGGCCCCATCGGGAAGCCGAATTCACGCACCGCGCGATCGATCTGATACGGCGACGCGCCATCTTCCATCAGATAATCGGCCGCCGTGCGATAGACCGCGAGGATCCGGTTGCCGATGAAGCCGTCGCACACGCCGGCGCGCACCGGCGTCTTCTTCAGCTGTTTGGCCAGTGCGAACGCGGTCGCGACGACATCCGCACTCACGCGCGCCGGCACGACGATCTCGAGCAGCTTCATCACGTTGGCCGGCGAGAAGAAATGCAGGCCGATCACGTCGGACGGGCGGTCGATGCTGGCGGCCAGCTCGTCGATGTCGAGATACGACGTGTTGGTCGCGAGCACCGCGCCCGGCTTGCACACGCGCGAAAGTTCCGCGAACACCGCCTTCTTCACGTCCATGTCCTCGAACACGGCTTCGATGACCACGTCGGCCTGCGCGAGCGCGTCATACGACGTGCTGCCCTTGAAGCGCGCGAGCCGCGCCGCGTGCGCGGCCGGCGTCATCCGCCCCTTCGCGACGAGGCCGTCGTACACCTTCTCGACATGCGCGCGGCCGCGCGCGAGCGACGCTTCGTCGCGCTCGATCATCGTCACGGGCAGCCCGGCATCGAGCGCCGCGACCGCGATGCCCGCGCCCATCGTGCCGCCACCGACCACGCCGATCCGCTCGACCGCACGCGCGCTCGCGCGGCGCGCCTCGGGTGCCTTGGCCGCCTCGCGTTCCGCGAAGAATGCATGCACGAGGCCCGCGCGCTGCGGGCTGTCGACGCATTGCAGGAACAGGCCGCGTTCGAGCTTCATCCCCGCGTCGAACGACAGCGTGAGCGCGGCCTCGACCGCATCGACGATCTTCGCCGGCGAGAACAGGCCGCGCGACTTCTTCGGCAGGTCGGCGCGCGCCGCGTCGATCGCGGCCTGCGCGGCCGCGCGATCGGCAAGCCCCTGCGCATCGCGCGTGCGCCGCGCCGGCGCGCCGAGCGACACGAGCTCCTGCGCATAGGCGAGACCTTCGGCGAGCGTGTCGTCGCTGTGCGCGACGCGATCGACGAGGCCGAGCGCGAGCGCTTCGTCGGCGCTTGCGTGACGCCCCGTCAGCATCAGGTCGAGCGCGGCCTTCGCGCCGATCAGGCGCGGCGTGCGCTGCGTGCCGCCCGCGCCGGGCAGCAGGCCGAGCGTGACTTCGGGAAGGCCGAGCTTCGCGCCGGGCACCGCCAGCCGGTAATGCGCGGCGAGCGCGACCTCGAGGCCGCCGCCGAGCGTCGCGCCGTGCAGCGCCACCACGACCGGCTTCGCGCTCGACTCGATCCGCTCGCACACGTCCGGCAGCGACGGCGGCACCGGCGGCTTGCCGAACTCGCGGATGTCGGCGCCCGCGATGAAGTTGCGGCCGGCGCCGACGATCAGCACCGCACGGATCGCGTCGTCGGCCTGCGCGGCGTCGAGCGCGTCGGCGAGACCGCGCCGCACGTCGGCGGACAGCGCGTTGACGGGCGGATGGTCGATCGTGACGACGAGCACCTTGTCGCGCCGTTCGCGCGTGACGGTGCCGGCTCGGGATGGTTCGGTGGAAGCGGGTGAATTCATCGTGTCTCCAGTGCGGTGCGCCGCGCGGGCGGAACCGGTCGTCGGGCCGGCGAGCGGTGCCGGCTCCCGAGCCGGGTGCCGCGCGGCGGCAAACGATCCGGCGTGTTTGCCGGGCATGACTCGATTCTCGATTGATCGAGATTTATTGACAATTCCCGCGCGCCTTTACAAGCTGTCAAGTCTGACTTGACATTGAATGTTTTCGGACCGTTAAACGGGCCGGATCGGGAGACACCGGGCATGGACCTGAACGCGCTGACGCTGCTCGTCGAGATCCTCGACGCGGGCAATCTGAGCAAGGCCGCGCAGCGGCTCAAGATGAGCCGCGCGAACGTCAGCTACCGGCTGAACCAGCTCGAACGCTCGATCGGCCAGCAGCTCGTGCGTCGCACGACGCGCCGCATCGAGCCGACCGAGATCGGGCTGAAGCTGTACGAGCACGGCCGGCGCATCCGCAACGAACTGCTCGCCGCGCAGGAATCGGTGACGACGCTCGGCCAGGACCTGCAGGGCCGCGTGCGGCTGTCGGTGCCGAGCGGCTACGGGCAGATGGTGATGTCGGAGTGGTTGCTCGCGTTCAAGCGCCTGCATCCGGGCATCGTGCTCGACGTGGTGTTCGAGAATCGCGTGGAGGACCTGATGCGCGACGAAGTCGACATCGCGATCCGCGTGATGTCCGAGCCGCCTCAGAACCTCGTCGCGCGCGACATGGGCGCGGTGCGCTACGTCGCGTGCGCGTCGCCCGCGTTCGCGGCCGCGCACGGGATGCCCGCGAGCCTCGAGGCGCTGGCCGCCGCGCCGGTCGTCACCGCGACGGTGCTGGGGCGGCAGCTGCGGATCGCCGCGTATCTCGGCGACGAGCGCCACGAGGTGCTGCTCGAACCCACACTGATTTCGGAGAACTTCCTGTTCCTGCGCCAGGCGATCCTCGCCGGGATCGGCGTCGGCATCGTGCCCGACTACGTGATGCAGGACGACATGCGGCGCGGCATCGTCGTCACGTCGCTCGACGCGTACCGGCTCAGCATCTTCGGCACGCACATGTACATGCTCTACATGCCGAACCGGCACCACACGCGCGCGACCGCGACGTTCATAGAGTTCATCCTCGAACAGGCCGGAAAGACCGGCCGGGGCGGGCCGGACGGGATGCGTCAGGGTTTCCTGTCGGGTGACAACCCGCCGGCCGCGCGGCGACAATAGCGCGCCGCCCGTGCGGAGCGCGTGCCGCGCACACGCCGCCTCCTTCGAATTCACTGTTGCCGAGGGTTCAATGTTCGACCGGATTCGTCCGCATTCGCGTCCCTGGACGCCCGTTGCCGCGCTCGCGCACGTCACGCTCGCCGCGCTCGTCACGTTCAGCGCCGGCTGCACGTCCCCGTCCGCGCCGTCGGGCGCCGTCGTCCCGGTCGCCGCCGCGTCGGGCGCCGCGGTGCCGCTGCCCGGCGTGCACGCGCCGGAACAGTCGTCCGGCTGGACCGACAAGCCGGGCTGGACCTCGCAGCACTTCATGATCGCGGCCGCGAACCCGCTCGCGACGCAGGCCGGCTACGAGATGCTGAAGGCCGGCGGCACCGCGATCGACGCCGCGATCGCGACGCAGATGGTGCTCGCGCTCGTCGAGCCGCAATCGTCGGGGATCGGCGGCGGCGCGTTCATGCTGTACTTCGACGGCCGTGCGACGCAGGCGTACGACGGCCGCGAAACCGCGCCGGCCGCCGCGACCGACCGCCTGTTCTACGGGCCGACCGGCCAGCCGATGGGTTTCTACGAAGGCGTCGTCGGCGGTCGCTCGGTCGGCACTCCGGGCGTGCTGCGCATGCTCGACACCGCGCACCGTGCGCACGGCAAGCTGCCGTGGCGCCGGCTGTTCCAGCCCGCGATCCGGCTCGCCGAGCACGGCTTCACGATCAGCCCGCGCCTGGCGATGCTGATCGCGAACGACCGGTACCTGAAGAACGACCCGGCCGCGCGTGCGTACTTCTACAACAAGGACGGCACGCCGAAGACGGCCGGCACGGTGCTGAAGAACCCCGCGCTCGCGACCGTGCTGCGCCAGATCGCCGAGCGCGGCGCGAACGCGTTCTACTCCGGCGCGATCGCGCGCGACATCGTCGCGAAGGTGCGCAAGCACCCGACCAACCCGGGCCTGCTGTCGCTGCAGGATCTCGCGCACTACAAGGCGAAGGTGCGCGCGCCGCTGTGCGCCGACTACCGGCGCTCGGTGGTGTGCGGGATGCCGCCGCCGTCGTCGGGCGGCCTCGCGGTCGCGCAGATGCTGGGCATCCTCGAGGCGATGCCCGACTGGCAGCAGATCGGCGCGCAGAAGCCGGTGCGGACCGAGCTGGGCTACGAGCCGACGCCGTTTGCCGCGCATCTGTTCAGCGAGGCCGGACGCCTCGCGTATGCGGACCGCGCGCGCTATGTCGCCGATCCCGATTTCGTGCCGCTGCCGGGCGGCAACTGGGCAAGCCTCACCGACAAGACCTATCTCGCGCAGCGCGCGCGCCTGATCGGCGACACGAGCATGGGCATCGCGCAGGCCGGCACGCCGCAGGGCGCGACGCTCGCGCTGGCCGACGACCGCAGCCCCGACATGCCGTCGACGTCCGACATCGCCATCGTCGACCGCTACGGCCAGGCGCTGTCGATGACGACCAGCGTCGAGGACGCATTCGGCTCGCGGCTGATGGTGCGCGGTTTCATGCTGAACAACCAGCTCACCGATTTCTCGTTCGTGGCGAGCGAGAACGGCCGGCCCGTCGCGAACCGCGTGCAGCCGGGCAAGCGGCCGCGCTCGTCGATGTCGCCGGAACTCGTGTTCGACAAGAAGACGAAGCAGGTGACCATGATCGTCGGTTCGGCCGGCGGCCCCGCGATCATCAACCACGTCGCGAAGACGCTGATCGGCGTGATGGACTGGGGGATGACGATGCAGCAGGCGATCGCGCTGCCGAACGTCGGGTCGATGAACGGGCCGACGCAGCTCGAGCGCGGCCGCGTGTCGGACGCGCTCGTCGACGGGCTGAAGGGGCGCGGGCACGACGTGCAGGTCGTCGAGATGAATTCGGGACTGCAGGGGATCCAGCGGCTGAACGTGCAGGGGCAGACGGTGTGGTTCGGCGGCGCCGACCCGCGGCGCGAAGGGATCGCGATGGGGGATTGAAGGCAGCCGGCAGAGGCGGCGCACATGCGCCGCCTGCTGCGTGTCATCCGCGCCCTTTCCACGGCACGATCCGCCGCTCGACCCATCGCATCGCGAGATCGAACAGCCACGCGATCGCGCCGATGATCAGGATGCCCATCACGACGATATCCGTGCGCAGGAAGCTCGACGCATTGAGCACCATCTGCCCGAGTCCGGCCGTCGCGGCGACCATCTCGGCTGCGACGAGCGTCGTCCAGCCGAACCCGATGGCGATCCGCAGGCCGGTGAGGATTTCCGGCAGCGCGGCCGGCAGCACGACGTGGCGCACGACCTGCGCGAAGCTGCCGCCGAGCGAATATGCGGCGTTGATCTGCTCGACCGTCGCCGCACGCACGCCCGCACGGGCGGCCATCGCGATCGGCGCGAAGCACGCGAGGAAGATCACGACCAGCTTCGCCGTCTCGTCGATGCCGAACCAGATCACGACGAGCGGCAGGTACGCGAGCGGCGGCAGCGGCCGGTAGAACTCCAGCAGCGGATCGAGCACGCCGCGCGCAACGCGGCTCACGCCCATCAGGACGCCGGCCGGCACGCCGGCCACGGTGGCGAGCAGGAACGCCCCGAACACGCGCGCGGCACTCCACAGCAGATGCTCGGACAGCGGCAGGCCGCCCTGGATGCGGCCGTGCCACGCGTCGACGAATGCCGCCCACACCGCTTCCGGCGCGGGCAGGAACAGCGGCGGCAACCACTGCCAATGCGTCGCGACCCACCACAGCACGGCCAGCGCCGCGACCGTCGCCGCGCTGAGCCCTGCGGTTTTTCCCTGGCCCGGCAACCGGTAGCGGCGCGACGGCCGCGCCGCCTTGCGCCGCGTCGTGCGCTCGTCCTGCTCGAACCTCCCGGCCGCTCGATCGGCCACCCAGGAATCCTGCGTGCTCATGTCGTCCTGCCTGTGCAAAGTACTGATCCGGCCGCGCCCGACGGACGCGCCCTGCCGCGCGAACTCGTGCATCACGCGGTCTCCCCGACCGCCTCGTCGCGATGCAGATACGCGATCAGCCGCTCGCGCCATGCGATGAATTCCGGCGACGACTTCACCGCGCGCGCATCGCGCGATTCGACGTAGCGCCGCGCGAACGGCAGCTCGAAGGTTTCCGCGATGCGGCCGGGGCCGGGCGTCATCACGACGAGACGCGTCGCGAGGAACAGCGCCTCCTCGACGTCGTGCGTGATGAAGAACACCGTCTTGCCCGTGCGCGCCCATACGTCGAGGACGAGCGCCTGCATCGTGCCGCGCGTCATCGCGTCGAGCGCGCCCATCGGCTCGTCCATCAGCAGCACGCGCGGATCGCTCGCGAGCGCACGCGCGATGCCGACGCGCTGCTGCATCCCGCCCGACAGTTCGTACACGCGCGCATGCGCATGGCGCTCGAGGCCGACGAGCGCGAGCATCTCCGTCGCACGCGCTTGGCGTTCGGCCTTCGACACGCGTGCGAAGCGCAGCCCGAGCGCGACGTTGTCGAGCACGTCGAGCCATGGCAGCAACGCGTATTTCTGGAATACGACGCCGCGATCGGCGCCGGGGCCCGCGACCGGTACGCCGTCGACGCGCACGTCGCCCGTCGTCGGCACGACGAAGCCGGCCATGCAGTTCAGCAGCGTCGTCTTCCCGCACCCCGACGCGCCGAGCGCGACGACGAATTCACCGGAATCGATGCGCAGGTCGACGCGCGCGAGCGCCTGCGTCGTCGTCCGACCGCGTTCGCCCGGATAGGCGACCGATACTTGACGGACTTCCAGCGTGCTCATGATCGAGGGCTCCGCGATGAGTGGCCTGAGTCGCCTGATGCGCCGCGCTCAGCGCGCGGCCTTCTGCACGAACTGCGGATCGACGCCGACCGAGTAGTCGGCGAGCACCGTCTGGATCGTGCCTTGCGATTTGAGGAAGGTGGCGGTAGCCGCGAGCGACTTCGCGGCGCCCGACTGCGCACCGCCGCCGAGCCAGGTCGGCGACGCCTGCTCGGCCGGCGTCGGGAACGCGTAGAGCGCGAGGCTCGCGGGCACGTCCTGCACGTTCGCGCCCGACACCTTCGCGACCGCCGCGACCTGCGGCGAACCGGCCTTCCACGCGGCCGCGTGCGCGCGGTAATCGGCGTCGGCGGACGCGAGCACCTTCACGAAGCGCGTGACGAACTCGGGGTTCTCGCGCGCGAACTTGCGGCTCACGACGAAGCCGTCGAACGTCGCCTTGCCACTTTCTTTCGCAACCTGACCGGACGTCGTCAGCACGGTGCCCGACTGCTTGACCTTCGCGAGCACGGGATCCCAGATATAGGTCGCGTCGATGTCGCCGCGCGCCCACGCGGCCGCGACTTCGGGCGGACGCAGGTTGACGATCTTCACGTCGTTCGGATTCACGCCGGCGGCCTGCAGCGCGACGAGCGTATGGAAATGCGACGTCGACACGAACGGCACGCCGATCTTCTTGCCCTTCAGCGCCGCGATGCGCGTGACGCCCGAGCCGTTGCGCGCGACGAGCGCCTCGGCGTCGTTGATGTTGTCGAGCACCCAGAACAGCGAGATATCGAGCCCCTGCGACAGGCCGGCTGCGATCGGGCTCGACCCGGCCTCGCCGAGCTGCACGGAGCCCGACGCGAGCGCGCGGATCACGTCGGCGCCGCTGTCGAGCTTGCGGAACGTGACCTTGTAGCCGGTCGCCTTTTCGACTTCACCGCTTGCCTGCGCGTAGCGCCACGGCACGACCATGTCCTGGTACGCGATCACGACTTCGCGCGATTCGGCGTGCGCCGCGCCCAGCGCGGCAAAGGCGGTCAGCGCGACGGCGGCGCGGCGGATGAAGCTGAAACGGGACATGCGGCTCTCCTTCGAATGCGGGCATTGCTGCGGGAGAGCCGACTTTACGAGCTTTGCGCGCGGCGGGAGCGAACTTATCCTGCGAAGCTATCGATGCCGTTTCAGCTTTGCTTTCCACGTTCGACCGGATCGGGCATCCGGTCGGGTGGCGATTGTCGTGCGAACGCGCGGGCGGCAGCCGCACCAACGAAAAAGCCCGCATCGCTGCGGGCTTTTTTCGACTGCATGACTTCTGCGGAACAGGCCAATGGCGCTCAGACCACCCCTGCCCCGTGCGCCTGCAGATCGGCGTGATAGCTCGACCGCACCATCGCGCCGACGGCCGCGTGCGTGAAGCCCATCTTGTACGCCTCTTCCTCGTACATCTTGAACGTGTCGGGATGCACATACGCACGCACCGGCAGGTGGTGCTCGGACGGCTGCAGGTACTGGCCGATCGTCAGCATGTCGACGTCGTGCGCGCGCAGATCGCGCATCACCTGCAGGATTTCCTCTTCGGTCTCGCCGAGGCCGACCATCAGGCCCGACTTCGTCGCGACGTCCGGATGCTGCGCCTTGAAGTCCTTCAGGAGCTTCAGCGAGTGCGCGTAGTCCGAACCCGGGCGCGCTTCCTTGTACAGGCGCGGCACCGTCTCGAGGTTGTGGTTCATCACGTCGGGCGGTGCCGCGTTCAGGATCGAGATCGCGCGGTCGAGACGGCCGCGGAAGTCCGGCGTCAGGATCTCGATGCGCGTTTCCGGCGACTGCGCGCGCGTTTCGCGGATGCACTCGACGAAGTGGGCGGCGCCGCCGTCGCGCAGGTCGTCGCGGTCGACGCTCGTGATCACCACGTATTTGAGCTTCAGCGCGGCGATCGTGCGGGCCAGGTTCTTCGGTTCATCCGCGTCGAGCGGATCGGGACGGCCGTGGCCGACGTCGCAGAACGGGCAGCGGCGCGTGCACTTGTCGCCCATGATCATGAACGTCGCGGTGCCCTTGCCGAAGCATTCGCCGATGTTCGGGCAGCTCGCTTCCTCGCACACGGTGTGCAGGTTGTGCTCGCGCAGGATCGTCTTGATCTCGTTGAAGCGCGAACTGCCGGTGGCCGCCTTCACGCGGATCCATTCCGGCTTCTTCAGCTTCTCGATCGGAATGACCTTGATCGGGATGCGCGCCGTCTTCGCCTGCGCCTTCTGCTTGGCGGTCGGATCGTAGGCAGGGGTCGCGGCCGAATCGGCCGGTGCGGGGGAAGCGGTAACGTCAGTCATTCGAATGTTCCAGTGCCTGCGGCTTGTCGGCGGCCGCGGATTCGCCGTCGAGGTTGGCGATCAGACGCCCCACCAGCGTGTGGGCGACGTCGTTCCAGTCGGCGGCAACCTCGAGGCTCGCCATGTCGACGGTTTCCAGTCCGGCATAGCCGCACGGGTTGATCGCGAGAAACGGGCGCAGATCCATCTTCACGTTCAGGCTCAGGCCGTGATAGCTGCAGCCGTTGCGGATCTTCAGGCCGAGGGCCGCGATCTTCGCGCCCTCGTGCACGCCGGATGCCACGTAGATTCCCGGCGCGCCCGCCTTGCGGACCGAAGCGAGATTATACGCCGCGAGGGTTTCGATCACGGCCTCCTCGATCTTCGTCACGAGCGTGCGCACCATCAGCTTGCGCCGGCGCAGGTCCAGCAGCAGGTAGACGACGATCTGGCCGGGGCCGTGGTAGGTGATTTGCCCGCCGCGGTCGACCTTCACGAGCGGCACGCCGCTGTCGGCCACCAGCAGGTGGGCCGGGTCGCCGGCCTGGCCGAGCGTGTAGACGGGCGGATGCTCGACGACCCAGATTTCGTCGCCGGTGTCGGCCGTGCGCGTGTCGGTGAACGCGCGCATCGCGTCGAAGCTCGTCTCGTAGGCCTCGCTGCCCCGCCAGCGCACGGTGACCGGCGCGACGGGCTGAACCGGAGACCCGGCGGGCGATTCGGAAACAGCGACAGGCGTGGACACGATGGCAACCGGCGAGACGGACATGGCCGGTAGTTTACCGAAAACCCATGCGTCTCGCCGGCTCTGGAAGGGGACGGATCGCGAGTATCCGTCGGAGGAAAGTCCCGTCAGACGGTGCGCCAGCCGTCGTGGAGCAGCGCATTCACGCGATTGCGCAGCCGCGCGAGCGCGCCGCGCGCGACTTCCCCTGCCGGCCGCGACACCGAGAACGCGACATGCGCGCCCTGCCGGCCTTCCGCACTGAGCCACAGCCGCTCGCCGCGATGCAGCCGGAGCGTCTCGCCGTCGACCAGGAAGTAGTCTTCGACGTCATTGCTGCGCGTCGCCCATACCGGCCCGCACTGCACCGTCAGGCGGGTGCTGCGCTGCACCTTCATCGGCACGGTTTCGCCCGCGGGAATTTCGAAGGTGATGCTTGAAGAAATTTCTTGCATGATCGACTCCGCCAATAAATGCTTCGATGGCTACAATCGTAGTCATTTGAAGGCACTCGACCAAACGACCAATTTTCACGTCGATGTGAGGAAAATTAGCAAATGGACCTCCGCCAGCTGCCTGCGCTGAACGCGATTCGCGCGTTCGAAGCCGCCGCCCGCCACGAGAATTTCTCCCGCGCCGCCGACGAGCTGTATGTCACGCACGGCGCGGTCAGTCACCAGGTTCGCGCGCTCGAGGAGGAGCTCGGCGTGCAGCTGTTCACGCGCAACGGCAAGCGGCTGTGCCTGACCGACGCCGGCATGCGCTACGCGCAGCAGGTCCGTAGCGCGCTGATGGTGATCGCCGATGCGACGCGCGAGGTGCGCGCAAGCGACCGCAGCCGACGGCTGGTGGTGTCGATGCTGTCGTCGTTCGCCGCACGCTTCATCACGCCGCGCATCGGCACGTTCATCGAGCGGCATCCGGAAATCGACGTCGAACTGCAGTCGACCAACTCGCTCACCGATTTCGCGCGCGACGACGTCGACCTCGCGATCCGGTTCGGCTCGGGCAGCTATCCGGGGCTGCATGTCGAGCCGCTGTTCGAGGAGGTGTTCTTTCCGGCGTGCTCGCCGACGCTGAACGGCGGCAAGCTGCCGCAGACGCCCGCCGATCTCGTGCACTACAAGCTGCTGCGCTCGGACGACGAGCTGTGGCGGCCGTGGTTCGACGCGGCCGGGCTCGATACGCTGACCGAGCCGAAACGGGGGATTCTGTACCAGGATTCGTCGAACCTGTTGCTGGCCGCGATCGACGGCCAGGGCATCGCGCTGGTGCGCCGCTCGCTCGCGGTGCACGACCTGCTGGACGGGCGCCTCGTGCGCCTGTTCGACATCGACGGGCAGAGCCCGTGGCACTATTTTTTCGTGTGTCCGCCGCCGCTCCTGAACACGCCGCGCGTGCAGGCGTTCAGGACCTGGCTGCTTCAGGAAGTCGCCGAATACAAGCTGCTGTGCGACGAGCTGGACGCGCGGCGCGCGGCGGGGAAAACCCCCGCCGAGTGCGCGCAGGAAGGCGGGTGGAAAGCGGCGCTCAGAGCACGACCTTGACCATCGGATGGCCGGTCAGTGCGCGGTAGATGTCGTCGAGCTGTTGCTGGCTGGTCGCGCGCACGGTGATCGTGAGGCCGGTGTAGTTGCCGCCGCTCGATGCACGCTCCTCGATTTTCTCGACGTCGATCTCGTTGTCGTGGACGGCCACGACCTTGAAGATCGTGTCCTTGAATTCCGGGTGCGCCTTGCCCATGATCTTGATCGGGAAATCGCACGGAAACTCCAGCAGCGACTCCTTCCGGGTATCGATCGCGCCGGTGACCTCGATGGTTTTGGTCGGTTCGCTCATCATTTTCTCCGGGTTAGGTCAAACTGTTCAAACTCGCGTGCCTTCGCACGCTGGTATGCGTCGTACAACGCCGCGAACACGGGGCCCGGTTTGCCGCCCTGCACGGGCAGATCGTCGAGCGACGTGACGGGCAAAATTTCCTTCGTGGCCGACGTGATCATGATCTCGTCCGCCGAACGCAACTCGACCTCGCTGATCTCGCGCGCGACGAACCGAATGCCGCACTCCTCGGCCAGCTGCTCGACCAGCGCGTAGCGGATCCCTTCAAGGATCCTGTTGCTGCGCGGCGGCGCCATCAGCTCGCCGTTCTTCACGATCCATACGTTCGACGACGAACCTTCGGTCACGTTGTCGTCGCGCAGCTGGATCGTCTCGAACGCGTCGCGTTCGGCCGCATGCTGCGCCATCAGCACGTTGCCGAGCAGAGAAATCGACTTGATGTCGCAATGCAGCCAACGGCGATCCTCCGCCGTCACGCAGCGCACGCCCCGCGCGCGTTCCTCTTCCGACGGCAGCCGCAGCGGGCTCGTCATGACGAACACCGTCGGCACCGCGTTCGCCGGGAACGCATGGCCGCGCTTCGCGACACCGCGCGTCACCTGCAGGTAGACGAGCGCATGGCCGTCGCCGAGGCCTTCCGCGTTCGCGGCGACCACGCGCTCGATCAACGCGCGCCAGCCGGCCGCGTCATGCGGATCGTCGATGCCGATCTTCTTCAGGCTGCGCGCGAGCCGCTCCAGATGCTGTTCGATCCGGAACGGCACGTGCGCGCCGTCGTGCGCATAAACGGGGACGACTTCATACACGCCATCGCCGAAGATGAACCCGCGGTCGAGCACCGGCACCCGGGCTTGCGACAGCGGCATCAGCTCCTCCTGCGACGACACGCTGAGGTAGACGATCGGTTCGAATTCGGCTTGGCTCATGGCTATGACAGATGGGGATGAAGTCGTGAAAACAAAGGCCCGTCGTGCTTACTTCTTCTTGCTGAACATCAGCAGGATCGAGTCCCAGATACGACCGAAGATACCCGCTTCCGGCACCGCCTGCAGCGCGACGACCGGGAACTCCGACAGCGTCTTGCCGTCGGCGACGATCTTCACGGTACCGACCTGCTGGCCTTCCGCGAGCGGCGCGATCAGCGGCGCGTTGACCTCGACTTCCGGCTTGACCTTGTCACCCAGGCCGCGCGGCACGGTCACCCACTGGTCGCCCTTCACGCCGACCTGCACGGTGTTTTCCTTGCCCTTGTAGATGCGCGGCGTCGACATCGCCTGGCCGCCCTTGAACAGGCGCACCGCGTCGAACGCGCTATAGCCGTAGTTCAGCATCTTCATGCTGTCCTGCGTGCGCTCGCCTTCCTTCTGCTCGCCCATCATCACCGACACGAGACGGCGCTGGCTGTCGACACCCGGGATCGCGCGCTTGGCCGACGCGATCAGGCAATAGCCGGCCGCTTGCGTATGGCCCGTCTTCAGGCCGTCGACCGTCGGATCCAGCCACAGCAGGCGGTTGCGGTTGCCCTGGCGGATGTTGTTGTACTTGAATTCCTTCTCCGAGAAGATGCTGTAGTACTGCGGAAAATCGCGGATCAGGTGCGCGGACAGCTTCGCGAGGTCGCCGGCCGTCGTGTAGTGGTTCGGGTCGGGCATGCCGTTCACGTCGGCGAAGTGCGTGCCCTTCATGCCGAGGCGCGCCGCCTCGTCGTTCATCATCGTGACGAACTGCCCTTCGCTGCCGCCGACCAGTTCGGCCAGCGCGATCGCGGCGTCGTTGCCCGACTGGATGATCATCCCGTATACGAGATCGTGCACCGACACGGGCTTGTTCGCCTCGATGAACATGCGCGACTCGTCGCGGCCGACGCGGCGCACCGCTTCGCTCGGCGTGACGATCTGCTCCATCGAGATCTTCTTCTTGTCGAGCGCCTCGAACACCAGGTAGGCCGTCATCAGCTTCGTCAGCGACGCGGGCTCGACGCGTTCGTCGGCGTTGCCCGATGCGAGCACGGTGTTGCTCGTCGCATCGACGAGCACCCACGAGCGCGCGTTCACGCCCGGCGGCGGCACCGCACCCGGCATGAACGTCGCGGGCGCGCCGGTGAACTGCTCGGTGGCGGCGGCCGGCGCGGCATGCGCGGCCTTTGCCTTGGCGGCCGGCTTCGCCTCGGCGACGACGATCGTCGACGCGAGTGCGACGGGCAGCATCACGCCCAGCGCGACGTTGCGCGCGGCGGTGCCGAAGGCGATGGAAGAAGCGAGGGACTTGAGGCCTTGGGGAGACAGACGCATGATCGATTCAGGCTGATGGCAGAAAGTGCGGTGCGAAACGCGCAGGGTTGAACGGCAAGGCGGCGAGCGTTCCGGCGTTCGTCCGACTGCGTCGGACGGCACGAAACGCGCCGGTTGGACTCATGCGGACGCGTTCGGTTCGCGGCCGTCGCGAGCGGGCGGACAGGCGGCGAAACGAGCGCCGCATGGGCCCGGCCGGGCCGCGGGCGACGCGAAATGCGGCCATTATACGTGGCCGCGAACGGCGTTTTCGCGAACCAGGGCTCAGGTGGCCACACCGAGGCTTCGGGAGGATAGCGCGGCTTCGCTGCCGAGAATCGTGCGCGAAGCCACGCGAAAGGCGTGCGCAGGCGCCGTGCAAGCCAGGTTGCGCCGCGCTGGAGCGGGCATGTGCGATCGTGTCGTGACACGGCGCGGCGCGATGTCGCGCGCGGCGGCATCGCGGTCGTGCGGCGGCGGCGCCGCACGCCGGGTTCAGCGGATCAACGCCACGCGTCGACGATGATGCGCTTCAGCACGTGCAGCTTGCGATGCAGGAAATGCTCGGCGCCGGGGATCACGACGACCGGCAGTTCCTGCGGCCGCGCCCAGTCGTAGACCGATCCGATCGGCACCGTGTCATCGGTTTCGCCGTGGATCACGAGCGTGTTCTCCGGCACGTCGGCGACCTGCCAGCGGCTCGCGGCCGTGCCGACGAACACCATCCGCTCGATCGTCTCGCCCGCGTCGCGCAACCGCTTCGCGACGTGCGACAGCACGAAAGTGCCGAACGAGAAGCCCGCGAGCACGAGCGGCAGGTCCGCATAGGCCGGCTGCGCGCGCATGTGCGCGAGCACGGCGAGCAGGTCGTCGGCCTCGCCGATGCCGTTGTCGTGCACGCCCTCGGTCGCGCCGACGCCGCGGAAATTCGACCGGTACACCACGTAGTCGAGCTGGACCAGCGTGCGCGCGAGCGTTTGCGCGACCTTGTTGTCCATCGTGCCGCCGAACAGCGGATGCGGATGCGCGACGAGCGCGATGCCGCGCGGCGCGGCGCCGCCTTCGCGCACGGCGTCGGGCAGGTCGACCGCGATTTCGATCTGCCCGACCGGGCCGGGGATCAGCGACTTCTGCGTATGAACGTTCATTCGGCCGGCCCGCTCAGATCTTCAGGCGGTCGACGACCTTGCCGTCGCGCAGGTGCGATTCGACGATCTCGTCGATGTCGGCCTGATCGACGTACGTGTACCACGTGCCTTCCGGATACACGACCATCACCGGCCCTTCCTCGCAGCGGTCGAGGCAGCCGGCCTTGTTGATGCGCACCTTGCCGGGCCCCGCGAGGCCGAGTTCCTTCACGCGCTTTTTCGCGTACTCCTGCATGGTCTGCGCATCGCATTGCGCGCAGCTCGGACGCTCGGCGCCCGGTTCGCGCTGGTTCAGGCAGAAGAAGACGTGGTGCTGGTAGTAGGAATCCATGATGGTGACGAGCGGCCCGGTGCGGTGCCGGGCGGAAAGAAGGGCGATTGCCGTTGCGCGCGGCAACGGATGTGCGGTCGATTATAGCGACCGGCGCGCGTGGCTGCCCGCGATCGCCGCGAGGCGCGGCCGCGCGGCCCCGTTGCCGCTCCTGCGGCGTCAGCGCCGCCGCGCGGCCGGCAGCCACGCATGCTCGACCCGCTGACCGAGCCAGATCAGCGCCGCGTAGGGCCAGATCCACGCAAGCCAGCGCGCGATGCTGTTGAAGTGCACGTAGCGGCCCTGCCG
Organism: Burkholderia sp. Bp9012; assembly: GCF_003853825.1. Lineage (NCBI taxonomy): Bacteria > Pseudomonadati > Pseudomonadota > Betaproteobacteria > Burkholderiales > Burkholderiaceae > Burkholderia > Burkholderia sp. Bp9012. Next base: position 128,147 of record NZ_QTQA01000013.1, read on the forward strand.
CCAGCCCGACAGCGTGAAATCGAAGAACGGGTTGACGGGCAGCAGGTTGACGAGCACCACACCGGCCAGCAGCGCGAGCGCCGCGAGCAGCGCGCGCCACGCGGCCGGCACGCGCAACGCGAGCAGCGCCGCCGCGAAGCCGAGCTCGATGCCGAGCCGCGCGCCGGGCGTCGCCCACACGACGACGAGGCCGGTGCTCGACTGCATGAAGGTCGCGGCCGCCTTCAGCGCGAGCGTCGCGCCGACGAACGCGATCAGGAGCCGCACGCGCGGCGCGCCGGCACGCATCGCGAGCGACGCGATCGCCAGCGCGGCGAACAGCATCAACCCGCCGAGCGCGGCTTCCCACGCGGAGTCGGACAGCCAGCCGTCGACGCGCTCGGGCCATTCGCTCACGCGCCACGCGGCCGGCAGCCATGCGAGCAGCGCGTCCTGCATCGAGCCGTCGGCGCGCTCCCACAGCGCGGCCGGCCAGTCGCCGATGCCGAACAGGAACGGCGACGGAAACAGGATCGCGAACGGCCACAGCGCGGCGAGCAGCAGCGGCGTCGCGCCGTCGGTCTCGAACCACGCGAAGCGCAGCCGGCGCAACGCGCCGCGGTCGAGCAGCGCGCCGGTGGCCGGTGCCGCGAGCGCCGCGCCGAGCAGCGCGCCGAGTGCATTGGCCGCGAGGTCGAGATTCGACGCGACGCGCGTCGGCAGGTAGGTCTGCACCGCCTCCATCGATCCCGACAGCAGCACGCCGAGGCCGCCCACGATCAGCGTCGCGGCCACGCCGCGCCAGCGCGGATGCAGCGCGAGCACGCCGAGTGCGCCGAACGGCATGTAGCCGAGCACGTTGGTGACCACGTCGAACGCGGTCACATAACGCTGCATCGGAGCGAACAAATAATCGAACGGCCCGATGCCGAGCGATACCCAGCCGCCGAACGGATACAGCGATGCATAGACGATGAGCGCCGCATACGCGGCGAACGCCTGCCGCGCCAGCGACGACGCGCGCGACGTGCCCGGCGCGCTCATCGCGGCTGCGCGTGCGGCGTCACGGGTTGCCCGCGTACGCCTGCACGCCGACCCACGCGGCGATCTGCGACACGAGCTCGTCGCTCGCGGCCGCGAGCGCCCGCGCGCCGCCAGCCGCATCGGGCGTGCTCGACGGCGCACGCGCGACGAACGTGCGCTGGCCGAGCACCTTGCCGCCCTGCACCAGCGTCGCGCGCGCGGTGACCGCGCCGTGGCTCTTCGACTCCCCGTCGAACACCTGCTCGAATTCGTTCAGGTCGACCTTGAGCGTCGGCGCGCGCACGCCGTCGGAACCCTCGAGCACCGCGCCGCGCGACGACAACGCGCCGCGCAGCCGCTGCGTGAGCAGTTGCGCGGGCGGCGCGATCCAGCGGCTGTCGCGATAGACGGCCATGCGCTGCGCATCCGCATACGCGAGCCGGTAGACGAACTTGTCCGTGTCGAGCGCGTCGGGCGCGGCGACGTCGAGCACCTTCAGCGCGGGGCCCGTGCCGGCCGTGACGGCCGATGCGGCCGGCCCGAGGTCGTAGCGGACGTTCGACAGCGCGGCACTGTTGCCGGCGCAGCCGGCGGCGAACACGAGCGTCAGCATCGCGAGCGCGGTCGCGGCGGGACGCAGCCCGCGATCAGGGATTCGTGGCATGGCATGTTCCTGCATGATGTTTCCGGTTTCGATGGCGTCGTGGTCCGGTCTCGCGCCGGGCCGGCCGATCAACGTCGATGGGCTGACGATCGGCTTCATTTCCCGGCCGCGCTCCCTGCCCCCGGCCAGACGAAGCCCGCCTCGCCGGGGCCGGGCGCGGAGCCGGGCGAACCGAACAACAGACTGCTCGGATTGCGGCCGAGTTCACCGGCGACGTCCTTCAATTGCCGCGACGCATCGCCGACGCTGCCGGCCAGCGCGTTGAAACGCGGCAGCGTGTCGTACTGGACCCGCGCGTTCAGGTCGTTCAGCGCGACGCCGACCTGCTCGGCAGCCGAGCCGGCCTTGTTCAGGTTCGACACGAGCGGCCCGTTCGGCTGCAGCAGCGTGTTCGCCGACGCCATCGCGCGATCGACCTGGTGCATCGTTTCCGGCAGCGCGGCCACCGCCGGCGCGAGCTGCTTCGACAGCGTCGTCGCGCCATCGGCCGCGTGCTGCAGGCTTTCGGCCGTCGCGCGCAACTGCTCGCGCATCTCGGGCGACATCAGCGCGTTCGCGCTTTTCGCGGCCAGTTCGAGCTGCCGCAGCAGCACGTCACCGCGCTCCTGGATCTGGTCGAACAGGCTCGGCCGCATCGGGATCTGCGCGATCGCCTTCGGCGACGACGGCAGCGGCGCCAGGTCGCGGCCCGTATCCTCGAGCTGCACGAACGCGATGCCCGTCACGCCCTGGAAGCCGAGGCTGCCGTAGGTCGACTGCGTGATCGGCGCATCGTGGTCGACGAGAATCCGGATCCGGATCTGGCCCGGGTGCGTGCGGTCGAAGCCGATCGACTGCACCTTGCCGACGTCGAGGCCGCGAAAGCGCACGGCCGCGTCCGGGAACAGGCCCGTCACGTTGGTGCGCGCGAGCAGGTCGTACGGCACGCGCACGGTCCGGTCGACGTTGAACCAGAACACGGTGCCCGCGATCGCCAGCGTCAGCGCGATCGTGAACAGGCCGGCCCAGAACGCATGTGATTTGTTTTCCATTCGCGGGTTCCTTGCTTCTTGCCTTTCCTACAATTCGACGCTCGACAGCGCCGGCTCGAGGGCCGCCTTCGGCAGCTTCGCGCGCCGCTCGGGCGGCAGCGCCTGCAGTGCGCGGCGCCCGCGCAGCCCCAGGAAATATTCGTGGATGAACGGATGGTCGACGTTCGCGGCCTCCTCGACCGGCGCCGCGACCAGCACCTTGCGATCGGCCAGTACCGCGACGCGCGTCGACAGCGCGACCATCGTGTCGAGATCGTGCGTCACCATCACGACGGTCAGCCCGAGCGTGCGATGCAGCGTCGCGATCAGCTCGACGAATTCGTCGGACGCCTGCGGGTCGAGGCCAGCGGTCGGCTCGTCGAGGAACAGCAGCTCGGGCTCGAGCGCGATCGCGCGCGCGATGCCGACCCGCTTCACCATCCCGCCCGACAGCGCGGCCGGCATCTTCGACGCGTGCTTGCACGGCAGCCCGACCATCTCGAGCTTCAGCATCACGATGTCGTGCAGCAGGTCCGACGGCACGCGGCCGAGCTCGCGCAGCGGCTGCGCGACGTTGTCGAACACCGTCATCGACGAAAACAGCGCGCCCTGCTGGAACAGCATCCCCGAACGCGTGCGCATCAGCCGCGCGGTCGCGTCGTCGATCTTCGACGTGTCTTCGCCGAACACCTTGATCGTGCCCGACGTCGGCCGCTCGAGGCCGAGGATCTGCCGCACGAGCGTCGTCTTGCCCGAGCCCGAGCCGCCGACGATCGCGACGATCTCGCCGCGCCGCACGTCGAAATCGAGCTTCTGGTGAATGATGTTGCGCCCGTAGCGCTTGGTCAGGTTGCGCACCTCGATCACGAAGTCGCCGCCATGCGCGGCCGCCGCCGGCGGCATGCCGACCGTGCCCGCGCCGACTGCCGTGGCATGTGCGCTGGCGCCATCGGCCGGCGCGGCACCGGCCGGCGATTCATTCGACGCGTTCATCCGAGCCCCACGTTCTGGAACAGGATCGCGAACACCGCGTCGGCGAGGATCACGACCGTGATCGACGACACGACCGACGTCGTCGTGCCTTCGCCGAGGCTTTGCGAGTTCGCCTTGATCCGGAAACCGAAATGACATGCGACCAGCGCGATCAGCATGCCGAACACGACGCCCTTGCCGAGGCCGATGTACAGGTTCGCGATCGGCACGACGCCCGGCAGCGAGCGCACGAAATAGTTGACGTCGATCCCGAGCACGAACTTCGCGGCAAGCGCGCCGCCCGTCAGCGCGACGATGTTGGTCCACATCACGAGCAGCGGCATCGCGACGCCGAGCGCGAGCACGCGCGGCAGGATCAGCCGCAGCCCGTGCGGAATGCCCATCACGCGCATCGCGTCGAGCTCCTCGGTCACGCGCATCACGCCGATCTGCGCGGTGATCGCCGAGCCCGAGCGGCCCGCGACGAGGATCGCCGAAAGCACGGGCCCGAGTTCGCGAATCACCGACAGCCCGAGGATGTTCACGATGTAGCGGTTCGCGCCGAACATCTGCAGCTGCTGCGCGGACAGATAGCTGAGCACGATGCCGATCAGGAATGCGACCAGCGCGGTGATCGGCAGCGCCTGCGCGCCGGCGCTGTAGATGTTCGCCGAGGTTTCCTTCCACGGCATCGTCTGCGGACGGCGCAGCACCGACAGCGCGTCGAGGATCACGAGGCCGAACATCGCGATGCCGCCCTGCAGGTGTTCGCCGAACGCGAAGATCGCCTGGCCGAGGCGCGTGACGGGATCGAAGCGCACGACGCGCTCGGGTGCCTCGCGCTGGCTGTCGAGACGTTCGATCCGCTCGAAGATCGTGCGCTGCGTGTCGGTCAGCTCGACGCCCGCCGGCAGCTTGCGGCCCCATACGCGCCACAGCGCCTGGCCGCCGACGTGGTCGAGCCGCTCGATGCCGGACAGATCCCATTCGTTCACGCGTCCGGACGCGATGCCCGCGATGCGGCGCGCGACCTCGCCGCGATTGCGTGCGAGCGCGAGCGCGGTCCACTGGCCGGTCAGGCGCACCGTCTGGCCCTGGCCGCCGGCGTCGACCAACAGGCCGGGAGGTGTCTCGAAGTCCAAGGGCGGGTTGTTTGCAAAAGGATGACAGCGGCCATTGTAGCGAACCGTCCGGCGCCGCGACGTGAGGATTTCCGTCGGGGCGCGCAGCCGGCGGCGTCCGGCGGAAATGCCGGGCGAGAGGCGCCTCTTTGCGGATGCCCGCCCCGCCACGGCACGGGGTTCGCCGCCGGAACGGCGTGCCGGGCACGCGACCTTTCATTCTTCCGTCACGTTTCCTTTCGATACTCTCACGCGCCGCACGTCAGGCCGTCGGCGCCCGCGCCGCCATTTCGCTGCGCTCCTCGCGATTCATAGAACAGAACACAGAACAGGACAATCGATGCGTCTCCCCCCGCTTTCCCGCCGCCGCGTGACCGCCGCCGCCGCGCTCGCCAGCCTCGCCTTCGCCCTCGCCGGTTGCGGCGGCGACGACGTCACCGCCCCGCCGTCGTCGCAGACGCAGGCGCCCGCCGGCACGACGGCCACGCTCGCGCTGCTCGAAACGACCGACCTGCACACCAACGTGCTGTCGTACGACTATTTCAAGCTCGCCGCCGACAAGTCGCTCGGCTTCGAGCGCGTGTCGACGCTGATCGCGCAGGCGCGCGCGCAGTACCCGAACACGCTGCTGCTCGACAACGGCGACACGATCCAGGGCACCGCGCTGTCGGACTACCAGGCGCTCGTGAACCCGATCGGCTGCGACCAGACGCTCGCGATCTACAAGGTGATGAACGCGGCGAAGTTCGACGGCGGCGGGATCGGCAACCACGAGTTCAACTACGGGCTGCCGTACCTGTCGCAGGTGACCGGCAACACGTTCGACGTCGACGGGCTGCCGGCCCCCGCGCAGCAGAAGAAGTGCGCGGGCCCGAACTTCCCGCAGGTGCTCGCGAACGTGATCAGCGCGAAGACCAACGCGCCGCTGTTCACGCCGTACACGATCCTGACCCGCACGGTGACGGCCGTCGCGCCCGACGGCAAGACGGTCAGCGCGCCGGTGAAGATCGGCATCATCGGCTTCACGCCGCCCGCGATCATGAGCTGGGACAAGCGCTGGCTCGACGGCAAGGTCTACACGACCGGCCTGAAGGAAGCGGCCGAGAAGTACATCCCGGAGATGCGCGCGAAGGGCGCCGATCTCGTCGTCGCGATCTCGCACGGCGGCCTCGACAACACCGCGTATTCGCCGACCATGGAGAACGGCAGCTGGTGGCTGTCGAAGGTGCCCGGCATCGACGCGATGCTGATCGGCCACTCGCACCAGGTGTTCCCGGACGCGAACAGCACCGTGGCGCAGTTCAACCTGCCGGGCGTCGACAAGGCGAAGGGCACCGTCAACGGCGTGCCGACCGTGATGGCCAACTACTGGGGCAAGCATCTCGGCGTGATCAAGCTCGGCCTGACGTTCGACGGCAAGACGTGGAGCGTCGACAAGTCGCAGACGACCGTCGAGGCGCGGCCGATCCAGAACGCGGACAAGAGCTACGTCGCCGCCGATCCGTCGGTGTCCGCCGCGATCGCCGCCGAACACCAGGCGACGATCGACTACGTGAAGACGCCGATCGGCTCGACCGACTACCGGATGAACTCGTACTTCGCGGACGTCGGCGATCCGGGCGCGATCCAGATCGTCAACGAGGCGCAGGCCGATTACGTGAAGACCTACGTGCAGGCGAACCTGCCGCAATACGCATCGCTGCCGGTGCTGTCGGTCAGCGCGCCGTTCAAGAGCGGCTTCGGCGGCGGCAGCGACTACACCGACGTCGCGCCCGGCGCACTTGCGATCAACAACGCGGCCGACCTGTATCTGTATCCGAACACCGTGTACGCGGTGAAGGTGAGCGGCAGCGACGTGAAGAACTGGCTCGAGACGGCCGCGAAGCGCTTCAACACGATCGATCCGACCAAGGCGACGGTGCAGCCGCTCGTCAGCAGCTTCCCCGGCTACAACTTCGACATGTTCACGTCCGCGGATCTCGCTTACGAGATCGACGTCACGCAGCCGGTCGGCAGCCGGATCAGGAACCTGACGTACAAGGGCGCGCCGATCGACCCGAACGCGCAGTTCATCGTCGCGACCAACAACTACCGCGCGAGCGGTGGCGGCAACTTCCCGGGCCTCGACGGCAGCAAGACGATCTTCGCATCGCCCGACGCGAACCGCGACGTGCTGATCGCGTTCATCAAGAAGCGCGGCGCGATCACGCGCGCGGCGGACGGCGCGCAGCGCAGCTGGCGCTTCACGAAGCTGGCGAGCTCGGTCGCGCACGTGCAGTTCACGTCCGCGCCGAACCGGCTCGGCGACGCGGCGGCAGCCGGCCTGACCGGCCTTACGCAGGTCGCGGCCGACGACGGCTCGGGCAAGAACCTCGCCATCTACGAGATCGACCTCACGCAATGACCACGAGACCCGCGATGCAACCGATCCGGACGATGCGGCCTGCCGAAGCCGGCTTCACCACCGCCGCGCGGCGCCTGCTGCGCGCGAAACTCCCGCCGGCCGCGTTGCTCGCGGCGGCGGCCATCACCGTTGCGGCCGTGGTCGCTGCGACCGGCTGGCGCGCCGCCGGCCCCGCGCCGAGCGCCGCGCAGCTCGACGAATGGCAGGCGATGGTCGCGCAGGCCGTCGAGCCGCACGCGCTCGCGCAGTTGCGCACCCTCGCGCGGCGCGGCTCGGGCGACGCGCAGGCGGCGCTCGGCATCGCGCTCGTCGATGCGCGCGAGCCGGGGCTGCGCGACGAGGGACGCGGCTGGCTCGAAACCGCCGCGCAGGCGGACACGAAAGCCGACACGCCGGCCGCGCGGCGTGCGCAGCTGGCACTCGGCAAGGCGCTGCTGCTCGGCAGCGGCGACATCCCGAAGGACTACGCACGCGCCCGCACGCTGCTCGGCGAAGCGGCCGGCCAAGGCGATCCGGCCGCCGCGTATTACCTCGGGCTGATCTATCGCAGCGGCTATGGCGTCGCAGCCGATCCGGTGCAGGCCGCGCACTGGTTCGAGATCGCGTCGCGCGCGGACATCCCGGCTGCGGATTTCATGCTTGCGAACGCGTACCGCGAAGGCAGCGGCGTGCCGCGCGACGAGGCGCGCGCGCTCGCGCTGTATCGCCGTGCGGCCGAGCACGAGCTGCCGGAAGCCGTGCAGACGCTCGCGATGGCGTATCGCAACGGCGAGCTGGGGCTGCGACCCGACGCGGACGCGTTCCACGCGCAGTGGATCGAGACCGCGCATGCGTTGAAGCATCCGGTCGTCGCGCCGTAACGTTGCGTCGGCGGCGCGGGCACGAACGCGCGGCGGCGGCGCGACGGGCACGACCTGGCGCGCCGCCCGTCACGCACTGCCCCCTGTCGCTACAATAGGCGCCATGAACGCCCCCACCTCCTCCGACACGCCCGATTCCGGCGACGCGCACATCGCGCGCAACCGGCTCGAGGCGCACCTGGACGCCGCGCCGCGCGCGTGGCCGCTCGACATCGTCGCCGCCACCGGCTCGACCAACGCCGACGTCGCGACGCGCCTCAAGGCGCTGCCGCGCACCGCGAACGCGCTGCCCGCGCCGCTCGTGCGCGTCGCGTTCGAGCAGACGGCGGGCCGCGGCCGGCAAGGCCGTCCCTGGTTCGCGCAGCCCGGCAACGCACTGCTGTGCTCGGTCGGCTGCATCGTGCCGCGCCCCGTCGATGCGCTCGGCGGCCTCAGCATCGCGATCGGCGTCGCGCTCGCGGAAGGGCTCGCCACGCTGCCGCTCGACGCCCACTCGCGCGTCGCGCTCAAGTGGCCGAACGACCTGCTGCTGACGACCACCGACGACGGCACGTCGCGCATCGTCGGCAAGCTTGCCGGGATCCTGATCGAAACCGTCTGGACCACCGCCGACGCGACCGCCGTCGTGATCGGCTTCGGTATCAACGTGCGCGGCGCGGAGGCCGTCGCCGCGCAGGTCGATGCGCTGCGTGCGCGCGAAGCGGCGCTCGCGAGCGGGCTGCCGCCGGCCGCGTTGTCGGCCGCATGCGCATCGGCGAACCTCACCGATACGCTCGCCGCGGCGCTGAACGCGCTCACGCCCGCACTCGCGCAGTTCGGCACCGACGGGCTCGCGCCGTTCTTGCCGCGCTGGCACGCGCTGCACGCGTACGCGGGACGCGAAGTCGTGCTGCTCGAACAGGGCGTCGAACGCGTGCGCGGCATCGCGACGGGCATCGACGCGACCGGCCAGCTGCTGCTCGACACGCCCGACGGCATCAAGGCGATCGCGGCCGGCGACATATCGCTGCGCGAAGCGCAATGAACGAACCGCATCTGCTGATCGACGCCGGCAACAGCCGGATCAAGTGGGCGCTCGCCGACGCGCAACGCACGCTCGTCGAGACCGGCGCATTCGGCCATACGCGCGACGGCGGTGCCGATCCCGACTGGTCGGCCCTGCCGCGTCCGCATGGCGCATGGATCTCGAACGTCGCGGGCGCCGACGTGGCCGCGCGGCTCGACGCGCTGCTCGACGCCCGCTGGCCGGGCCTGGCGCGCACGACGATCCGCTCGCGGCCTGCGCAATGCGGCGTGACGAACGGCTATACGACGCCCGAGCAGCTTGGCAGCGATCGCTGGGCCGGCCTGATCGGTGCACGGGCGGCGTTTCCGGGCGAGCATCTGCTGATCGCGACGTTCGGCACGGCGACGACGCTCGAAGCGCTGCGCGCGGACGGCCGTTTCACCGGCGGGCTGATCGCGCCGGGCTGGGCCCTGATGATGCGCGCGCTCGGCACGCACACCGCGCAGTTGCCGACGCTGACCACCGACATCGCGAGCGGGCTGCTCGCGGGCGCGCAGGCCGAGCCGTTCCAGGTCGATACGCCGCGCTCGCTATCGGCGGGCTGCCTGTATGCGCAGGCGGGGCTGATCGAGCGCGCATGGCGCGATCTCGCCGCTGCGTGGCAGGCACCCGTGCGGCTCGTGCTGGCAGGCGGCGCGGCGGACGATGTCGCGCGCGCGCTGACGCTGCCGCATACGCGGCACGACGCGCTGATCCTGTCGGGGCTTGCGTTGATCGCCGCGGAAGCGGCGGCGCAGAATTGACGGAAACCGGTCGGCATCGCGCCGGCCGCGTTGATGCAGGCCCGACTGCGGGCTTCGTCACGGTGAGGATGGAAAGCGGGCGCCGGTGCGGGCGCCCATGCAGACAGCCGGCCGCACATGCATGCGGCCCGGCCGACGCGTGCGATCGCCGGCGGCAATCACTGCGCGTGCCGTGCGGCCGGCCCGACCGAACGGTTGAACGACTGAACAACGACGAGGAGTGTCGACGATGCTGCGCTGGCTGATCGCTGTTCTCATTCTCGCGAACCTGCTTGCGTTCGTCGCCGTGCGCGGCGTGTTCGGGCCGCTGCCGGCGGCAGGCCCGCGCGAACCGGGCGTGCTGTCCCGGCAAGTTCGGCCCGATGCGTTGCATGCGATGCCGCTCGCGCAGGCGAGCGATCAGCCCGTGATCGGCGGTCCGATCGGCCCGCCGGCCGTGACGGCCGAGCCGCTCGCGGCTTCCGCGCCCTGACGGCGCGGCACCCGCATCAGGACTGCTGCGCGCGCACCTTCTTCAGCAGCGCGGTGGTCGAGCGGTCGTGCTCGAACGGAATCGCGAGCGCACGCCCGCCCCAGCTGCGCACGATGGCCGATTCCGGCAGCGCGTCCATGTCGTAGTCGCCGCCCTTCACGAGAATGTCCGGACGGACGGCCTCGATCAGCGACACCGGCGTCTTTTCCTCGAATTTCACGACCCAGTCGACGCTTTCCAGCGCCGCGAGCAACGCCATCCGGTCTTCCTCGCGATTGATCGGACGGTCGTCGCCCTTGCCGAGCATGCGCACCGACGCATCGCTGTTCACGCCGACGATCAGGCATGCGCCGAGCGCCTTCGCATCGGCGAGATACGTGACGTGGCCACGGTGCAGGATGTCGAACACGCCGTTCGTGAACACGACGGGCGAAGGCAGCGAAGCGCGCAGGGCAACCAGGGCGTCGCGGGTGATCAGCTTGCGTTCGAAGGTAGCGGACATGATGAATTTCGGTTGGCGAGAGCGGCGCGCGGTGCACGTCGCGACGGAACACGGCGGCGCCAGATAAAAAGCCCGCCGGATGGCCGGGCGGGCTTCATGCGGGACTACACTGCGGCGATCGCGACCGGCGGCGCTTCACGCCGGCTGCGATGCCGCGCGGCCTCAAGCCGGTTGCGCGGCCGACGACGGGCCACTTTCGGACTGCAGGCGGCCGGTGACTTCCTTGCGGTAGCGGTTCAGCTCCTGGGCGGTCGCGAACGTGCGCTCGAACAGGATCGACAGGTTGTGCAGGATCCGTTCGACGACCTTCTTTTCCCATTCGCCGTCGAAGCGGATTTGCTCGTCGAGCCAACGCTCGAGCCATTCCGGATCGGGCAGGCGCGACTGCACGGTGTCGCGCGGGAACAGCGCCTGGTTCACGTGCAGGTTGGTCGGGTGCAGCGGCTTCTCGGTGCGACGCGCCGACGCCATCAGCACGCCGATCTTCGCGAACGCCGCGCGCGCGACGTCGCCGCAATTGTTCAGCGCCTTCTTCATGTAGCGCAGGTAGGCGCCGCCATGGCGCGCTTCATCGCGCGAAATCGTTTCGTAGATGTGCTTGATGACCGGCTCGGTGTGCCAGTCTGCCGCGCAGCGATACCAGTGGTTCAGGCGGATCTCGCCGCAGAAATGCAGCATCAGCGTCTCGAGCGGCGGCGCCGGATCGAACTCGAAGCGCACCGCGTGCAATTCCTCTTCGGTCGGCACCATTTCCGGCCGGAAGCGGCGCAGGTATTCCATCAGCACGAGCGAATGCTTCTGCTCCTCGAAGAACCACACGCTCATGAACGCGGAAAAGTCGCTGTCGTGCTGGTTGTCGCGCAGGAACATTTCCGTCGCGGGCAGCGCCGACCATTCGGTGATCGCGTTCATCTTGATCGTCTTCGCCTGCTCGTCGGTGAGCAGCGAAGCGTCGAACTTGTCCCACGGAATGTCCTTCTCCATGTCCCAGCGGACAGCTTCGAGCGACCTGTAAAGTTCCGGATAAAGCATGGTGTTCATGATGGTCCCACCCCTGTTCTGCGCAATGCGACTTCTCTAAACGTGACTGTTGCCGCGTCGGCGCGCAAGCGCGCCTTTCGCAGCCAAGACTGTAATTTTACGCGTGTATCCAGCCCCCGGGACGCAGTTTCCGCCTCCGGCAGCCGGGCGGCCGCGTCGCCGCCTTGAAGCACGCCGCGACCCCGCTCCGCTCGAACGGAACCGGCCGCGCGTGCCTGATGTGGGGGCCGGCGCAGGCCGGCTCGGTGGCGAGCCCGCCCGGCGCCACGCGGTTCCCGGACGGGCTCCCGTGCGACCGCCGGACCGGCGGGCTGCTCGATATGGTGTATACGGCGGCGGCCATGATAGCACGCGCGCATGACGGTTCCGAGACGCGGAACCGGTCGCGCGCCGCCACCTGCGGTGCGGCGATCGGTCGCGGGCGGCCGTCGCGAAAACGCAACCGATATGTAAGTTTCATCCGTTTCGGCCCCGCTCTGCTCGCGTCAGACCCGTATTTCGCCGATCGCGCGGCCGCTCTCCGGCGGCATGCCGGATGCCGGCGCGCTGCCGCCGTCGGCCCCCGCGATCCAGTTCGCCAGCGTGTCGCGCTGCGCGCGCCCGTCGCGATAGCCGAGCTCGATCAGCTCGCGCGTGAAGGCTTCCTCGAACAGCAGGTAGCTCGCGAACGACGCGCCGGCCGGCTGGCTGCCGCCGATCGCGCCGAGCAGCCCGCGCATCGTCGCCGGCATCTGCTTCAGGTGTTTCGCGGCGATCAGCTCGATGCGCTCGGACGGCGCGATCGCGAGCACGTCGACGTGCCGCCAGCCGCTGTCCACTTCGACCTGGTGCGGCAGGTGCTCGATCATCCGGTTGATGTGCTCGATCCGCTCGATGTCCGAGCCGATCGAGTCGAGAAACACGCTCGCGAGCACCTGCTGGCCGATCTGCGCGAGCGTCGGGTAGCCGCGCACCCGTCCCGAGCCGTTCGCGGCCGGAATCTCCGGCCGCGGATCGGCCGCGCCGACGACGACGATCCGGTGCGCGCCGAAGTGGATCGCCGGCGACAGCGGCGCGACCTGCCGGATCGAGCCGTCACCGAAATATTCGATCTGGCCGTCGAGCACGAGCGGCACGGCCGGAAACACGAACGGAATGGCCGACGACGCGAGCAGGTGCGATGCCGACAGATCGACGAGCCGCGCGGTGCGCTGCGCGCGCCGCCATGCCTGGATCGGCTCGGCGGCCTGGTAGAACGTCAGGTGCCGGCCGCTCGAATAGCTGAGCGCCGTCACCGAGAGCGCGTGCAGCAGCCTGCTCTCGAGCATCTGCTCGATCCGGTGAAAGCTCAGCTCGCGCTGCAGCAGGTGCGCGAGCGGAGCGTTATCGAGCAGCCCGCGCGGCGAGCGGCGCGCCGCCCAGCCGAATGACATCGTCGCGAGCCAGCGTGCGCCCGCCGCCGCGATACCGAGCCAGTCGGTGCGATAGACGTAGTCCGCGCGCAGCGGCTCCCAGAATTCGAGCAGACGCCGCACGCCGTGCGAAAAGTCGTCCGCGTGGCTCGCGATCGACGTCGCATTGATCGCGCCGGCCGACGAGCCGCAGACAACCGTGAACGGCACCGTGTGCCGATTCGGATCGGCCTCGCGCGCGATCTCGGCCAGCGCCTTCAGCACGCCGACCTGGTAGGCGGCACGTGCACCGCCCCCCATCAGCACGAGCGCGAGCCGCATGATCGACCTGCTATCCGGTTCGCGTCACGTCGAGCGCTTCGGCGGACGCGTTTCGGGCGACGAGGCGGCCGCCGCGCGCGCCGCGGCCGATCCTGCCGGCTTCGCACGCTTCGCGGCCGGCTTGCGCGGCGCGGCGGCGGCGGCCGCAGCCGCGGCCGGTGCGGGCTGCTCCGCCCGCGCCGTCGATGCGGTCTGCCCGGACGGCGCGGCGCCCGGCTCCGCGGGCTGCGCGCCCGGCTGCGTCATCGCGAGGCTCGCGAGCTGGTTGAACTGCGCCTGCAGCAGGTTCCACCAGCCGGCCGGATCGAACGCCTGCTGCGCGGCGTCGCCTGCCGGCGGTGCGTCAGCCGCGCCAGCGGCATCCGGCGCTTGCGGCGCATCGGCGCGCGGCGCGGACGCCGCTTGCGCGGCCGCGACCGCCGCTTCCTCGGCCGCCGACATCGAGCTTTGCGCGAACGCGCCGAACGCACGCAGCGTCGCGAGCGTCGCGCGCTGCACCTCGAGCGCCTGGATCGCGGACTGCAGCATGCCGAGATTGAGCTTGAGCCACTGCTCGACCGCGCGCAGATCGGTGATTCGCTTGTCGAGCTCCTCGACGCTCGTGAGCGGCGCCATCATGTCGGACATGCTCGACAGCGACGGCGGCAGCCCCGACGCGGCGCCGGGAAACGACGCCATCCCGCCGAACGGCGACATCCGCATCATGTCCCACATCCGGTCGAGCATGTCGGCAGGCTTGAAACCGGCAAAGCCGGCAAAAGGATTGGAGCCGGGGGCATCGGTCGTCATACGGGCATCCTGGTTGGCTGGGTGGGCGAAGCGGTCGGCACGAGTCGTGCGGCCGCCCTTGGTCCGATCATAACGCGCGTCAGAACGGTGCGTCGCCGGGGAAGTCTGGCGGGCGCCGCTCGCGCAGCGAGCGGATGCCCTCCTGAACGTCGGGCCCCGAGAAGCCCATGAATTCGAGCGCGAGCGACGTATCGAAGGTCGGCCCGGCGCTGCGCAGCCAGTTGTTCAGCGCGTACTTGGTCCAGCGGATCGCCGACTGGGATCCGTGCGCGAGCCGCTCCGCGACCTCGTACGCCTTCGGCAGCAGGTCAGCCGGCTCGACCGCGAGCGACACGAGGCCGATCCGCTCGGCCTCCTCGCCGCTCACCGGTTCGCACAGCAGCAGGTAATACTTCGCCTTCGCCATCCCGCACAACAGCGGCCACACGATCGCCGCGTGATCGCCGGCCGCGACGCCGAGCCGCGTATGGCCGTCGATGATGCGCGCATCCTTCGCGGCGATCGAGATGTCGGCGAGCAGCCCGGCGACGAGCCCCGCGCCGACGGCAGGGCCGTGCATCGCGGACACGATCGGCTTGCTGCAGTTGATCACGTTGTAGACGAGGTCGCGCGCCTCGCGCCACACGCGGGCGCGCACGTCGAAGTCGTTCGCCATCGCCTCGACGAGCGCGAGATCGCCGCCCGCCGAAAAACCCTTGCCCTCGCCGCGGATCACCGCGACGCGCGTGTCGGGATCGCGGTCGACGTCGCGCCAGATGTCGGCGAGCTCGCGATGCATGCGCTCGTTCGCGGTCGCGAGGCCGCTGCGGTTGGCGCCCTCGCCGCTCATCACGATGTCGAGCACGCCATGATCGCGGCGCGTCACCTTCAATGCTTCGTAACCGCCGTATGCGGCGAGATCGGCCATGCGCAGCTCCCGGGTTCGTGAAATGCTTGAAACGCCTGAATCGAGTGTAGCCAAGCCCGCGCGGGCAAACATCAGGCGAAACCCGGCGCGCGGGCCGGGACCGGGTTTCGCGCGGACGTCAGGCCGCGCCGTCGGGCGGGGCGACCGCCTGCTCGATCGCACCGAAGATCGACTTGCCGGCCGCGTCGAACATTTCGATGCGCACGGTGTCGCCGTAGCGCATGAATTCGGTCTGCGGCGCGCCGTGCTCGATCGTCTCGAGGCAGCGCTTCTCGGCGATGCAGCAGTAGCCGCGCTTCGCGTCCTTGTTCGACACCGTGCCCGAGCCGACGATCGAGCCGGCACGCAGGTTGCGCGTCTTCGCCGCATGCGCGATCAGCTGGCCGAAGTGGAACACCATGTCGGTGCCCGCGTCGGGCTGGCCGACCTTCCTGCCGTTCCAGTGAACGATCATCGGCCGGTGCACGCGGCCTTCGCGCCATTCGTCGCCGAGTTCGTCGGGCGTCACAGCGACCGGTGCGAATGCGGTGGCCGGCTTGCTCTGGAAGAAACCGAAGCCCTTCGCGAGTTCGGCCGGAATCAGGTTGCGCAGCGACACGTCGTTCACGAGCGTGACCAGCCGCACGGCCTTCAGGGCGTCGTCGGGCGATGCGCTCATCGGCACGTCGCCGGTGATCACCGCGACCTCGGCCTCGAAGTCGATGCCCCACGCCTCGGACGGGCACACGATGTCGTCGCGCGCGCCGAGGAAATCGTCGCTGCCGCCCTGGTACATCAGCGGATCGGTCCAGAACTCCGGCGGCATCTCGGCGCCGCGCGCGCGGCGCACGAGCTCGACGTGGTTCACGTACGCGGAGCCGTCGGCCCACTGGAACGCGCGCGGCAGCGGCGCCATGCAGTTCGCCGGGTCGAACGCGAACGCGTTGCGCGCGCGGCCGTGGTTCAGCGCGTCGTACAGGTCGCGCAGCTGCGGCGCGTAGAACGCCCAGTCGTCGAGGACGCGCTGCAGCGTCGGCGCGATCGCATCGGCGATCGCCGCGGTGTGCAGGTCGCGCGACACGACGATCAGCTGGCCGTCGCGCGTGCCGTCCTTCAGCGATGCAAGTTTCATGGGGTATCTGCCGTTGTAGTGACGATGGAGGGAATCTATTTTACGATGGTGAATCCGCGCGGCGCGCCACCATCGTGCACGCCGTTTTCGTCCCGACCCTTGCCGCCTTGTCGCGCCCCGTTGCCCATGCCCGCCAGCCCGCTTCCCGACGACGATCTCGCCGATTCCGACACCGACGACACCGGCTCCGGCTCCGGCGAGCATGGTGAAGGCGGCGAGAAGGTCCGCTCCGGCATCCAGTCGATCGAGGTCGGCTTCCGCCTGCTCGACGTGCTGACGAGCGAGCCGCGCGCGATGATGCTGCGCGATCTCGCGCAGCGCGCGGGCATGAGCCCGGCGAAGGCACACCGCTATCTGGTCAGCTTCTCGCGGCTCGGCGTCGTGTCGCAGGATCCCGTGTCGGGCCGCTACGAACTCGGCGGCTTCGCGCTGCAGATGGGGCTCGCGCGGCTCGCGCGCGTCGACGGTGTGAAGCTCGCGCGGATCGCGCTGACCGAGTTGCGCGACCGCGTCGACCAGACGGTCGGCATCGCGGTGTGGGGCAACCAGGGGCCGACGATCGTGCACTGGATGGAATCGAGCCATCCCGCGAAGGCGTCGCTGAAGCTCGGCGACGTGATGCCGCTGCTCGGCTCCGCGACGGGCCTGCTGTTCGCCGCGTACTTGCCGCGCAGCAAGACCGCGGCGATGCTCGAACGCGAGCTCGCCGACACGCGCCGCTCGCCGCATCACGGTGGCCCGCGCACGCTCGACGAGGTCGAGGCGGTGCTCGCCGACGTGCGCGCGCATCAGGCAGCGCGCGTCGAAGGGATGCTGCTGCCAACGATCCATGCATTCTGCATGCCGGTGTTCGACGCGGTCGGCGAACTCGCGCTCGCGATCGTCGCGCTCGGCCAGGAAGGCATGTTCGACATCGCGTGGGGCGGCGAGATGGACACCGCGCTGCGTGCATGCGCGCAGAAACTGTCTTACGAACTCGGCTATAGTCCGGACGCGCGCGACGCCTGACACGCGGGGCGTGTGACACCCGCGCGATGTCCCGCGAACGCGCGGCGCACCCGGCGGTCCGATGGCTGTGACGCGCGATGCGCGCCGCGACCGCCCCAACCCTGTTCTGTTTCGCCGATGCCGCCTGCCGACACCCGTCCTCGTCACGCCCTGCCCCGCCACTGGCTGCGCGTGGGCGTCGCGCTCGTCGTCGTGCTGGTGCTGCACGCGCTCGCGGCGTTGTGGCTGGCGCGCAGCCGCGACGCGTTCACGCCGCCCGCGCCCGCCGAGATACCGGTGCAGATCGAGCTGCTCAAGCCGCGGCCGATCGAGCGCCAGCCCGCGCCGAAGCCGGCAGAACGACCGGCCGAGCCAGCGCAGGCGAAGCCGGCCCCCGCCGCACCGAAATCTGCACCGAAATCTGCACCGAAGCCCGCGCCGTCGCCCGAGCCGGTCCTCACGTCGACGCAGACGGCCGAGCAAGGCGAGCCGCCGGCCGCCGCCTCAGCCGCCTCAGCCGCCTCAGCCGCGAGCGGCGCGGCAGGCGCATCCGGCACGCAGCCGGCATCGGCCGGCGATGCCGGCAGTGCCGCGACGCCGGGCCCCGCGACGAGCGGCGTGAAGTTCGCGGCGCCGCCGCCCGGCGACCTGCAGTACGACACGTTCTACAACGGGATGCAGAACATGATCGGCACGATCCACTGGCGCACCGACGGCCGCACCTACGACCTGTCGGTGTCCATGCCCGTGCCGTTCGTCGGCCCGTTCACCTACCGCAGCGAAGGCCGCATCGACGCATTCGGCGTCGCGCCCGACCGCTATGTCGAGAAACGCGGCAAGCGGCCCGAGGACATCGCGATCTTCAACCGCGAAATCCGCCAGGTGGTCTTCACGCGCACGCCGAACAACGCGCCGCTGCCAGACGGCGTGCAGGATCGCTTCAGCATGCTGATGCAGCTGTCGGGGCTCGTGCGCGGCAATCCGTCCGCCTACCAGCCGGGCGTCACGCAGCAGTTCTTCGTGATCGACAACAACAACGGCGAGACCTGGCCGATCACGGTGATCGGCGACGAGGACGTGCAGACGCAGGCCGGCATCGTCCGCGCACGCCACTTCATGCGGCTGCCGCGCCGCGACGGCGACACACGCCGCATCGACATGTGGCTCGCGCCGTCGCTCGACTGGCTGCCCGCGCGGCTCGTACAATCGGAGCCGAACGGCTCGCAGATCGAGCTGCTGTGGCACGGCCGGCTCGCCCCGCCCGGTGCGCCCGCCGATGGCGCGACGCGAGGCGCACCGAACGAAGACGCAACGAACGCGCCCGCCAGCGTGCCGGCCTCCGCCGCACCGGCCATGGAGCCGGCACAGCCCGCAGCGCCGCCCGCGGAGCAGGCGCCCGCGCCAGCGGCTGCGCCGCCGGCAGCGTCGCAGCCCGCGCCGTAACGATCGACCAATCGGCAATTTCGACCGATTAAAGCTCTCGCCAAAATGGCCGATGACACTCTTTAACAACTATTTCGGTATTCCGGATCACAATAAGAAACGTTTGATAGATATCGGCTTCTAACCCGATACACCCCACGCAAACGGGAGAACGGGGTGTGCAGCGCAAGCCCCTTGAAACCGGCAAGGTCTGCCCCACCTACGGGACAACAAGGCCAGATGCCACTGCGAAGAGGAGTGCCGCCATGCAAATGATCTACAACAGCCCCAACTACTGCGTCGTCGAATTTGCGCCGCAGGCCGGCCACCATCTGATGAATGCCGGCGGATACGAAATCGTCGACAAGAACGCGCAGCGCGAGATCTTCATCGACGGCGAGCTCGCCGAGCGATTCCGCGCACACGTGAAGCAACTGATCGAGGATGAACCGTCGCTCGACGAAGTGGACGAATTCCTCGGACAGTTCGACAGTCTGATGATGATGCCCGTCGTCCTGCACTGACGACCCGCGGCCCGGCGCATCGCCGGGCCATTCGCCGCTTTCGGGCGGCGCCGCGAGCACTCCGATCCAAGCCCCCGTCCGGTTCGCCGGGCGGGGGTTTTCGTTTGGTGCGGGCCGGGCGGCGCCCTGGCGCACCGGCTACAATGACGGTTTTCCCGTCTTCGCCGCTCTTCCGCCATGTCCGCGACCCCTCTCGCCGCTTCCGCCCCGCTCGACGCGCCCTACACGCGCGGCGCCGACCTGCCCGCGCTGCTGAAATCGCGCATCCTGATCCTCGACGGCGCAATGGGCACGATGATCCAGCGCTACAAGCTCGACGAGGCCGCGTATCGCGGCGAGCGTTTCAAGGATTTCCCGCGCGACATCAAGGGCAACAACGAACTGCTGTCGCTCACGCAGCCGCAGATCATCAGCGAGATCCACGACCAGTATTTCGCGGCCGGCGCGGACATCGTCGAAACCAACACGTTCGGCGCGACGACGGTCGCGCAGGCCGACTACGGGATGGAAGACCTCGTCGTCGAGATGAATGTCGAATCGGCGCGGCTCGCGCGCGAATCCGCCGCCCGCTACGCCACGCCCGACAAGCCGCGCTTCGTTGCCGGCGCGATCGGGCCGACGCCGAAGACGGCGAGCATCTCGCCGGACGTCAACGACCCGGGCGCGCGCAACGTCACGTTCGACGAGCTGCGCGACGCGTATTACCAGCAGGCGAAGGCGCTGCTCGACGGCGGCGTCGACCTGTTCCTCGTCGAGACGATCTTCGACACGCTGAACGCAAAGGCCGCGCTCTTCGCGCTCGACGAACTGTTCGAGAACACCGGCGAGCGCCTGCCGATCATGATCTCGGGCACCGTGACCGACGCGTCGGGCCGCATCCTGTCGGGCCAGACGGTCGAGGCATTCTGGAATTCGCTGCGTCACGCAAAGCCGCTCACGTTCGGCCTGAACTGCGCGCTCGGCGCGGCGCTGATGCGCCCGTACATCGCCGAGCTCGCGAAGCTGTGCGACACCTACGTGTCGTGCTACCCGAACGCGGGCCTGCCGAACCCGATGAGCGACACCGGCTTCGACGAAACGCCGGACGTGACGTCGGGCCTCCTGAAGGAATTCGCGCAGGCCGGGCTCGTGAACCTCGCGGGCGGCTGCTGCGGCACGACGCCCGAGCACATCGCCGAGATCGCGAAGGCGCTCGCCGACGTGAAACCGCGCCGCTGGCCGAGCCAGTACAGCGACGCCGCCTGACCGACCGCCCCAACGCCCGCCCTACATCACACGAATTCGCACCGCCATGACCGATCACATGATGCGCCTTGCCGGCCTCGAGCCGTTCAACGTCACGTCCGGGACACTCTTCATCAACGTCGGTGAACGCACCAACGTCACCGGCTCGAAGGCATTCGCGCGGATGATCCTCAACGGCCAGTTCGACGAGGCGCTCGCCGTCGCGCGCCAGCAGGTCGAGAACGGCGCGCAGGTGATCGACATCAACATGGACGAGGCGATGCTCGATTCGAAGGCGGCGATGGTGCGCTTCCTGAACCTGATCGCATCCGAGCCGGACATCGCGCGCGTGCCGATCATGATCGACTCGTCGAAGTGGGAAGTCATCGAAGCGGGCCTCAAGTGCGTGCAGGGCAAGGCGATCGTGAACTCGATCTCGCTGAAGGAAGGCGAGGAAGCGTTCCGTCACCACGCGAACCTGATCCGCCGCTACGGTGCGGCCGCGGTCGTGATGGCGTTCGACGAGAAGGGCCAGGCCGATACGTACGAGCGCAAGACCGAGATCTGCAAGCGCTCGTACGACTTCCTCGTGAACGAAGTCGGCTTCCCGCCGGAAGACATCATCTTCGACCCGAACATCTTCGCGGTCGCGACCGGCATCGAGGAGCACAACAACTACGCGGTCGACTTCATCGAGGCGACCCGCTGGATCAAGCAGAACCTGCCGTACGCGAAGGTGAGCGGCGGCGTGTCGAACGTGTCGTTCTCGTTCCGCGGCAACGACCCGGTGCGCGAGGCGATCCACACCGTGTTCCTGTACCACGCGATCCAGGCGGGCATGGACATGGGCATCGTGAACGCGGGCCAGCTCGGCGTGTACGCCGATCTCGACCCGGAGCTGCGCGAACGCGTCGAGGACGTGATCCTGAACCGCCGCGCGGATTCCACCGACCGCCTGCTCGAGATCGCCGACAAGTTCAAGGCCGGCGGCGCGAAGAAGGAAGAGAACCTCGAGTGGCGCAACCAGCCGGTCGAGAAACGGCTCTCGCATGCACTCGTGCACGGCATCACGACCTTCATCGTCGAGGATACCGAGGAAGTGCGCGCGAAGATCGACGCGGCGGGCGGTCGCCCGATCAACGTGATCGAAGGCCCGCTGATGGACGGGATGAACATCGTCGGCGACCTGTTCGGCCAGGGCAAGATGTTCCTGCCGCAGGTCGTGAAGTCGGCGCGCGTGATGAAGCAGGCCGTCGCGCACCTGATCCCGTTCATCGAGGAAGAAAAGCGCCTGCTCGCGGAAGCGGGCGGCGACGTGCGCGCGAAGGGCAAGATCGTCATCGCGACCGTGAAGGGCGATGTGCACGACATCGGCAAGAACATCGTGTCGGTCGTGCTCCAGTGCAACAACTTCGAAGTGGTCAACATGGGCGTGATGGTCCCGTGCAACGAGATCCTCGCGAAGGCGAAGGTCGAGGGCGCGGACATCATCGGGCTGTCGGGCCTCATCACGCCGAGCCTCGAGGAAATGGCGTACGTCGCGTCCGAAATGCAGCGCGACGACTACTTCCGCGTGAAGAAGATTCCGCTCCTGATCGGCGGCGCGACGACCTCGCGCGTGCACACGGCCGTGAAGATCGCGCCACACTACGAAGGCCCGGTCGTCTACGTGCCGGACGCCTCGCGCTCGGTGTCGGTCGCGTCGAATCTGCTGTCGGACGAAGGCGCGGCGAAGTACCTCGACGAGCTGAAATCCGATTACGAACGGATCCGCGACCAGCACGCGAACCGCAAGGCGCAGCCGATGGTCACGCTCGCCGAGGCGCGCGCGAACAAGACGAAGGTCGACTGGGCAGGCTACCGGCCCGTGAAGCCGAAATTCATCGGCCGGCGCGTGTTCAAGAACTACGACCTGAACGAGCTCGCGAACTACATCGACTGGGGCCCGTTCTTCCAGACCTGGGATCTCGCGGGCCCGTACCCGGCGATCCTGAACGACGAGATCGTCGGCGAATCGGCGCGGCGCGTGTTCTCCGACGCGAAGTCGATGCTCGCGCGCCTGATCCAGGGCCGCTGGCTGACCGCGAACGGCGTGATCTCGCTGCTGCCCGCGAACACGGTCAACGACGACGACATCGAGATCTACACCGACGACTCGCGCTCGGAAGTGCTGATGACGTGGCGCAACCTGCGCCAGCAGAGCGTGCGTCCGGTGGTCGACGGCGTGATGCGCCCGAACCGCTCGCTCGCCGACTTCATCGCGCCGAAGGAATCGGGTGTCGCCGACTACATCGGGATGTTCGCGGTGACGGCCGGGCTCGGTGTCGACGTGAAGGAAAAGCAGTTCGAAGCCGACCACGACGACTACAGCGCGATCATGCTGAAGGCGCTCGCGGACCGCTTCGCGGAAGCGTTCGCCGAAGCGATGCACGCGCGCGTGCGCCGCGAGCTGTGGGGCTACGCGAGCGGCGAGACGCTCGACAACGATGCGCTGATCGCCGAAAAGTACGCGGGCATCCGCCCGGCGCCCGGCTACCCGGCCTGCCCCGACCACCTCGTGAAGCGCGACATGTTCGACGCGCTGCAGGCGAACGAGATCGGCATGAGCGTGACCGATTCGCTGGCGATGCTGCCGGCGGCCAGCGTGTCGGGTTTCTACCTCGCGCACCCCGACAGCACGTATTTCTCGGTCGGGAAAATCGGTCAGGATCAGCTCGAGGACTACGCGCGACGCATGGCGCTGTCGCTCGACGATGCGCGCCGGGCGCTCGCGCCGCAGCTCTGATCGATGCGCGACCGGGGCGGCCTCGCCGCATTTTGATCAGACAAATAAAAAGCCCGCATCGAGCGGGCTTTTTCTTGCCGGACCCATCTTGCGGCCGGCGTCGCCGGGCAACGAGGCTCAGAAGCCCCAGTGCACGTCGGCCTGGCCGGCCTTCGCTTCGCGCAGCATCGTGAGGAACGGTGCCACGCGCTGCGCCAGGCTCGGCGGCACTTCGTGGTGCGCGTGGTCGTCTTCGTCCTCGTGGAAATGGCCGGCGTGCTCGGCGCGCTCCTGCTTCGCCTGCGCGACCGCGCCTTCCAGCTTCGCAATCGCGTGGTCCAGTTCGTCGTGCGTAATGACACCGCGTTCGCCCAGCTGCTTGCCGACGAGGCCCAGCACGTACACGGCGAAATCCTTCAGCACGTCGAGATCCTGTGCCGCCTTGCTCTTGAACGTAATCATGACAATTCCCTTTTCATCTTGTTGTGCCTGCGCGGCGCAGTTGGGGGGACGCCGGCAGACCGGCGTCCGGCCTCGCGGACGCGGGGCGCCTGAGCGGCATATTAGCACCTGTTAAAATTCTGCGATCCCTGAAACGCGCGCTTAAAAAGCGCGCCGGCCGGCCGGCGTTTCCGGCCGCCACCAACGAAGCCTTCTACCAGCATGCTGCCAGCACACAAACAGACCCTCGAAGCCCTGCTCGCGGATAGCGTCACGCAGGTCGCACACGCGCTGAAAGGCGCCGACGCGGCATTCGTCACCCCGGCCATCACGCTGGAGCGCCCGAAGGTCGCCGCGCACGGCGACGTCGCGTGCAACGTCGCCATGCAGCTCGCCAAGCCGCTCGGCACGAACCCGCGCCAGCTCGCCGAGAAGATCGTCGCCGCCCTCACGGCCCAGCCGGCCGCGCAAGGGCTCGTCGACGCAGCCGAAATCGCCGGCCCCGGCTTCATCAACCTGCGCCTGACGGCCGCCGCGAAACAGGCGGTGATCGCCGCCGTGTTCGACCAGGGCCGCGCGTTCGGCACGTCGGATCGCGAAAAGGGCAAGCAGGTGCTGCTCGAGTTCGTGTCGGCCAACCCGACCGGCCCGCTGCACGTCGGCCACGGCCGCCAGGCAGCGCTCGGCGACGTGCTCGCGAACGTGATCGCGAGCCAGGGCTACGCGGTGCACCGCGAGTTCTACTACAACGACGCCGGCGTGCAGATCGGCAACCTCGCGATCTCGACGCAGGCGCGCGCGCGCGGCCTGAAGCCGGGCGACGCGGGCTGGCCGGAAGCCGCGTACAACGGCGAATACATCGCCGACATCGCACGCGACTACCTGAACCGCGAGACGGTGGCCGCGAAGGACGGCGAGCCGGTCACCGGCGCCGGCGACATCGACGATCTCGACGCGATCCGCAAGTTCGCGGTCGCGTACCTGCGTCACGAGCAGGACATGGACCTGCAGGCGTTCGGCGTGAAATTCGACCAGTACTACCTCGAGTCGTCGCTGTACAGCGAAGGCCGGGTCGAGAAGACGGTCGACGCGCTGGTCAAGGCCGGCATGACCTACGAGCAGGACGGCGCGCTGTGGCTGCGCACGACCGACGAAGGCGACGACAAGGACCGCGTGATGCGCAAGTCGGACGGCACGTACACGTACTTCGTGCCGGACGTCGCGTACCACGTGACGAAATGGGAGCGCGGCTTCACGAAGGTGATCAACATCCAGGGCTCCGACCACCACGGCACGATCGCGCGCGTGCGCGCGGGCCTGCAAGGCCTGCATGTCGGCATCCCGAAGGGCTACCCCGACTACGTGCTGCACAAGATGGTCACCGTGATGCGCGACGGCCAGGAAGTGAAGCTGTCGAAGCGCGCGGGCAGCTACGTGACGGTCCGTGACCTGATCGAATGGTCAGGCGGCGCAGCGCCGGGCCAGGAAGCGGCACCCGACCTGATCGACGAGGCGACCATCACGCGCGGTCGCGACGCGGTCCGTTTCTTCCTGATCTCCCGCAAGGCCGACACCGAATTCGTGTTCGACATCGACCTCGCGCTGAAACAGAACGACGAGAACCCGGTCTATTACGTCCAGTACGCGCATGCGCGGATCTGCTCGGTGCTCAACGAACTGAAGTCGCGCTACAGCGTCGAGGCGGCGCAGCTGCCGGGCGCCGACCTGTCGCAGCTCACGAGCCCGCAGGCCGTGTCGCTGATGCAGAAGCTCGCCGAGTATCCGGACATGCTCACGCACGCGGCGAACGAACTGGCGCCGCACGCGGTCGCGTTCTACCTGCGCGATCTCGCTGGTGAATTCCACTCGTTCTACAATGCGGAGCGCGTGCTGGTCGACGACGAAGCGCCGCGCAACGCGCGCGCCGCGCTCCTCGCCGCGACCCGGCAGGTGCTCGAGAATGGTCTGGCGGTACTCGGCGTGTCTGCGCCCGCCAAGATGTAACGATGCAAGCGGCCCGAACCGGGCAGCGAATGGCCGCGGCAGCGCCCGCCGCGACCTTTTCACGATTCTTTTTGCAGGTGACTCAAGCAATGGCACAACCACGCCGAACTTCGAAGCAATCGAAACAAGCCGGAGGGACATTTCTTGGAATCGTGCTGGGCCTGATCGTCGGCCTCGCGATCGCGGTGGTGGTGGCGCTCTACATCACGCGTTCGCCGTCGCCGTTCGTGTCGAAGGTCGCGCCGCCGCCCGCCGACAACGGCGCGAGCCAGCCGCAGCAGTTCGACCCGAACCGCGCGCTGCAGGGCAAGACGCCCGGCCAGCCGGTGCCGCAGGCCGCGCAGTCCGCGCCGCCCAATACCGCACCCGGCCAGGCCGCGAACCAGACCCAGGGCGGCCTGCTGCCCGAGCCGCAGATCGTCGAAGTGCCGCCGTCGGGCGACACGAACGGCACGACCGGCTCGAGCAACACCACCGCGTCGAACAATGCGTCTTCGGGCAACGGCGTCGCCGTCGCGCCGAAGCCGGCCGACAACACGCCGCCGCCGAAGAAGACGCAGCAGGCGCAGCAACACCCACAACAGCAGCAAGGCGGCGAGGACGATCTCGCGCGCTTCGCCGCGCAGAAGCAGGCGCAGCAAGCCGCCGCGCAAAAGCAGCAGCAACAGCAACTGGCCGCGAACACGCCGAAGCCGACCTCGTCGGCCACGGCCGCCGCGCCAGCGAAGCCGCCGACCGCGAACGACGCGAACACCGGCTACTTCCTGCAGGTCGGCGCGTACAAGACGGAAGGCGACGCCGAGCAGCAGCGCGCGCGCCTGGGCTTCCAGGGCTTCGAGTCGAAGGTGTCGAAGCGCGATGTCAGCGGCGTGACCTATTTCCGCGTGCGCGTCGGCCCGTTCTCGAAATTCGAGGATATGAACTCGGCCCGTCAGCGCCTGTCCGATGCAGGTGTCGACACGGCGGTGATCCGTTTCACGAAGCAGTAAGCAACCGGCCGCGCCCACGCAGAACCCGTTACGTTTCGTAACCCGAGCAACTGATTCGACGTCTACAACATGAAAAAACTGCTTAGCACGCTCCTTCTGTCCCTGGGCCTCGCCGCTGCAGGCTTCGCCCAGGCAACGCCTGCCGCACCGGTGTCCGGCAAGGACTTCGAGGTGATGAAGTCGCCGCAGCCGGTGTCCGCGCCGGCCGGCAAGGTCGAGGTCATCGAGTTCTTCTGGTACGGCTGCCCGCACTGCTACGAATTCGAGCCGACGATCGAGGCCTGGGTGAAGAAGCAGGGCAACAACATCGACTTCAAGCGCGTGCCGGTCGCCTTCCGCGACGATTTCGTCCCGCACTCGAAGCTGTTCTACGCGGTGTCGGCGCTCGGCATCTCGGAGAAGGTCACGCCGGCGATCTTCAACGCGATCCACAAGCAGAAGAACTACCTGCTCACGCCGCAGGCGCAAGCCGACTTCCTGGCGACGCAAGGCGTCGACAAGAAGCAGTTCATGGACGCGTACAACTCGTTCAGCGTGCAGGGCCAGGTGAAGCAGTCGGCCGAGCTGCTGAAGAACTACGCGATCGACGGCGTGCCGACGGTCATCGTCCAGGGCAAGTACAAGACGGGCCCGGCTTACACGAACAGCATCCCGGGCACCGCGCAGGTGCTCGATTACCTCGTGAAGCAGGTTCAGGACAAGAAACTCTGATCCCCGCCCGCGCGCCGGCATGACTACTCCGCTGAAGGTCTTCATCACCGGCGCGTCGAGCGGCCTCGGCCTCGCGATGGCCGAGGAATACGCCCGCCAGGGCGCCACGCTCGCACTCGTCGCGCGCCGCACCGATGCCCTCGATGCGTTCGCGCGACGCTTTCCCAAGCTGTCCGTCTCCGTCTATTCCGCCGACGTGCGCGACGCCGATGCGCTCGCCACGGCCGCCGCGTCGTTCATCGCCGCGCACGGCTGCCCCGACGTCGTGATCGCGAACGCGGGCATCAGCCAGGGCGCCGTCACCGGACAAGGCGATCTCGCCACGTTCCGCAACGTCATGGACATCAATTACTACGGGATGGTCGCGACGTTCGAGCCGTTCGTCGGCCCGATGACGGCCGCGCGCCACGGCACGCTGGTGGGCGTCGCGAGCGTCGCCGGCGTGCGCGGCCTGCCCGGTTCCGGCGCGTACAGCGCGTCCAAATCGGCCGCGATCAAGTATCTCGAGGCGCTGCGCGTCGAGCTGCGCCCGGCCGGCGTCGGCGTCGTGACGATCGCGCCCGGCTACATCCGCACGCCGATGACCGCGCACAACCCGTACCGGATGCCGTTCCTGATGGACGCCGACCGCTTCGCGGCCCGCGCCGCACGCGCGATCGCTCGGCAGCACGCGTTCCGCGTGATTCCATGGCAGATGGGCGTCGTCGCGAAGGTGCTGCACGTGCTGCCGCGCTGGCTCTACGACCGTCTGTTCGAAAAGGCGCCGCGCAAGCCGAAGGCCGGCGCGCACTGAGCGCATCGGGGGCATCGGGCGTCCGGCGCGTCTGGCGCGCCGTTCATGCCGGACCGGCGCAGCGCCACGGTTCGGTGCCAACGCAGCGCGCGCCGCTTCCTCCTGTCGGCCGTACCACGCGTCGCACGCCGGTACCGAGCTTCCTCCGCTTCTTCCGCTTCTTCCGCTTCTTCCGCTTCTTCCGCTTCTTCCGCTTCTTCCGCCCCCTCCGCTTCCTCCGCTTCCTCCGCTTCCTCCGCTTCCTCCGCTTCCTCCGCTTCCCTCGCCTCCGTCGCTCCAACAGATTCGCGCCGACCCGCTTCGATTCGCGGCCTCCCCACAACAGTCTCGCCCGCCCGCCGTTCGCCGCCGCACCTGCCTTGCCTCCCCCGCCGCTGCGCCGCCCCAACACGCATTCCGTCGCCAACGCAGCCGTTTTTCGCTCAACTCACCGCGTTCCGGCGCCTTTTTTCACGCGCGGCACGCTTTGACGGTATGCTATCCGCCAGCCGCGCCGGCCCTGCCCGCTTCCGGGCCGCGCCCGCATTCCGACACCCGGCAAAAAATCACAAGTCACGTGGGAGATCCTATGCAGGTCAAGCTGTTCGCCGCGGCCACGCTCGCCGCCGCCCTCACCGCCCCCGGCCTCGCCGCCGCCAAGCCGCTCACCGTCTGCACGGAGTCGAGCCCGGACGGCTTCGACGTCGTGCAGTACAACTCGCTCGTCACGACCAACGCATCGGCCGACGTGATCTTCAACACGCTCGTGTCGTACGACGAAGCCGCGAAGAAGGTCGTACCCGCGCTCGCCGACAAATGGGAAGCGAGCGCCGACGGCCTGACGTACACGTTCCACCTGCGCCCCAACGTCGCGTTCCAGACCACCGACTACTTCAAGCCGGGCCGCACGCTCAATGCGGACGACGTCGTGTTCACGTTCTCGCGGATGCTCGACGATACGAATCCGTGGCACAAGGTGGCCGGCGCGAGCGGCTTCCCGCACGCGCAGTCGATGGGCCTCGTGAAACTCGTGAAGTCGGTCACGAAGGTCGACGACAGCACGGTGAAGTTCGTGCTGAACGAGCCGAATGCGACGTTCGTGCCGATCCTGACGATGGGCTTCGCGTCGATCTACTCGGCCGAATACGCGGACCAGCTGCTGAAGGCCGGCAAGCAGGCCGACCTGAATGCGAAGCCGGTCGGCACCGGCCCGTTCGTGCTCAAGAGCTACACGAAGGATGCGCTGATCCGCTACGACGTGAACCCGGCCTACTGGGGCACGAAGCCGAAGGTCGACCGGCTGATCTACGCGATCACGCCCGACGCGTCGGTGCGCATGCAGAAGGTGAAGGCCGGCGAATGCCAGATCGCGCTGTCGCCGAAGCCGCAGGACGTGCTCGCGGCGAAGGGCGAAAGCGCGCTGAAGGTCGTGCAGACGCCCGCGTTCATGACCGCGTTCGTCGCGCTGAACACGCAGAAGAAGCCGCTCGACAACGACAAGGTGCGCGAGGCGCTGAACCTCGCGTTCGATCGCGCGACCTATCTGAAGGTGGTGTTCGACAACACCGCGACGGCCGCGAACAACCCGTATCCGCCGAACACGTGGAGCTACGCGAAGGACATCGCGCCGTATGCGTACGATCCCGCGAAGGCGAAGCAGCTGCTCGCGCAGGCCGGTTTCCCGAACGGCTTTTCGACGACGATCTGGACGCGCCCGACGGGCAGCGTGCTGAACCCGAACCCGAAGGCCGGCGCGGAACTGCTGCAGGCCGACCTCGCGAAGATCGGTGTGAAGGCCGAAGTCAAGGTGATCGAATGGGGCGAGCTGATCAAGCAGGCGAAGCTCGGCCAGCATGACATGCTGTTCATGGGCTGGGCCGGCGACAACGGCGATCCGGACAACTACCTGTCGCCGCTGTTCAGTTGCAACGCGGTGAAGTCGGGCATCAACTTCGCACGCTTTTGCGACGCGCAGCTCGACAAGCTGATCGCCGACGGCAAGTCGACCGCCGATCAGGCCAAGCGCGCGAAGCTGTACGAATCCGCGCAGAAGATCATCCACGACCAGGCGCTGTGGATTCCGCTCGGCTACCCGACCGCGGCCGCGCTCACGCGCGCGAACGTGAGCGGCTATCGCGTCAGCCCGTTCGGCCGCCAGAACTTCGCTGCGGTCACGGTGCAGTAACCGCCCGTGGCACGCAAGCGACGGCATGCTCGCCCGTCGCTTGCGGCGCGCGCGCCGCGCTTGCTACACTGCGCGCTCATTCCTCATACCGGACGCCAGCCGAAGTGAACAACTAAGCCTTCCCAAAAATGTTTTCGCCGCCGTGCCACGCACGCCGCGCGAAGGGTTTCACGCATTTTCGGAGGTGCTTATGGCTGCTGCCACGCCGACCGGCGCGCTCGTCGCGCTTCATCACGTTTCCTTCCGCTTCGACGACGGCGTCACGCTGTTCGACTCGCTCGACCTGTCCATCGATCGCACGCCGACGGGCATCGTCGGCCGCAACGGCGCCGGCAAGAGCCTGCTCGCGCAACTGATCGCGGGCCGGCGCGCGCCGAGCGCGGGCACGATCGACCGGCAGACGCCGGTCGTCTACGTCGCGCAGCAGCACGACGACGCGCCGGCCGGCACGCGGACCGTCGCGCAAATCGCCGCGCTGGATGCGCCGCTCGCAGCCCTGGCGCGCCTCGCGGACGGCCGCACGCACGCGCACGACTTCGACCTGATCGGCGATCGCTGGGACCTCGCCGAGCGGCTGCGCGCGGCGCTCGACGCAGCCGGCCTGCACGACGTGCGCGCCGACACACCGGCGCACGCGCTGAGCGGTGGCCAGCTCGCGCGCGTCGCGCTGATCGGCGCCCTGCTGTCGGAAGCCGGGCTGCTGGTGCTCGACGAACCGACCAACCACCTCGATGCGCCGGGCCGTGCGTGGCTGCGCGCGGCGCTCGACGGCTGGCGCGGCGGAGTCGTCGTCGTCAGCCATGACCGCGCGTTGCTCGCGCACGTGCAGCGCATCGTCGAACTGACGCCGCACGGCGTGCGCACGTATGGCGGCAACTACGCGCTGTACCGCGCGCAGCGCGACGCGGAGCACGATGCCACGCAGGCCGCGCTCGAGCATGCGCGCACCGAGCGCGGACGCGCGCGGCGTCGGCTCGAACAGGAACACGACACGATCCAGCGTCATGCGGCCGGCTCACTGCGCGATGCGAAGACGGCCAACCTGTCGTCGATGGCAAAACAGAGCCGCAAGGGAGCGGCACGCAGCATCATGGGGACGGTCCGCCGTCACCAGAGCGAATTCAAGGCGACGCTCGATGCGCGCGTGCAGGAAGCAGCCGCGCGCGTCGAAGCCGACGCGCCGGTGCTCGTATCGCTGCCGGGCACCGAGGTGAGCGCGCGCCGCCATCTGTTCGCGTTCGAGCGCGCGCAATTGCCGTGGCGCACCGCGGGCCGCACGGACGCGATCACCTGGTCGGCCAGCGGCCCCGTGCGCATCGCGCTGACGGGCCCGAACGGCTGCGGAAAATCGACGCTGCTGCGCATGCTCGCCGGCGAACTCGCTCCGCGCGCCGGTACGTGCACGACGCACGTGAGCGCTGCGTATCTGGACCAGCGGCTCGCGCTGCTCGATCCTGAACGCTCGATCGTCGAGCAGTTGGGATTCCTCGATACACCGCTCACCGAAGGCGAACTGCGCAGCCGGCTCGCGCTGCTGCAGCTCGATGCCACGCGCGCGACGCAGCCGGTGCACCGCCTGAGCGGCGGCGAACGGCTGAAGGCCGCGCTCGCATGCGCGCTGTGGCGCGGCACGCCCGCGCAGCTGTTGCTGCTCGACGAGCCGACCAATCACCTCGATCTGGAATCGGTGCGCGCGATCGAAGCCGCGCTGGCCGGCTTCCCCGGCGCGATCGTGGTCGCGTCGCACGACGCCGCGTTTCTCGCGGCGCTCGCACCGACGCACACGATGCAATGGCAGCGCGACGGGTGGCGTTACGAACCCGTCGCGTGACGGTGACGATGCGCGCTCAGCGCGCGGTACGGAAACGCAGCACGCCGTCGTCACCCTGCTCGCGCACGAGTTCGCCCGCGAGCCACAGCAGGTTCAGGTGGGCGAGCGCCTCGCCGAGCGCGAACGTCATCTGGTGGATGTCGAGCTCGCGGCGGCGGAACATGATCGGCACGATGTCGGCCGCGCTCGCCGGCGTCTCCGCGCAGGCGACGCGCACTTCGTCGAGCCGCGCGTCGTGGTGCGCGCGCAGTTGCGCGATGCGCGTGCGCACGCCGCGAAACGGCTTGCCGTGCGACGGCAGCACGAGCGTGTCGGGCGCCATCGTCTCGTAGCGGCCGAGCGATTCCAGGTACAGCGCGAGCGGGTTCGCTTCCGGTTCGAGATCGAACACGGACACGTTGGTCGAGATGCGCGGCAGCACCATGTCGCCGGAAATCAGCACGCCGTCCGCTTCACTGTGGAGCGCGCAATGTTCAGGCGAATGACCGTAGCCGGTGACGACGCGCCACGTGCGCGCGCCGATCTTCACCGCGTCGCCTTCGCGCAGGCGCCGGTAGCGCGGCGGCACGGCCGGCACGAGGTCCGAGTAGTAGCTGCGGCGGCTGCGCAGCTTCTCGAGCGCGACCGGGTCGGTCAGGCCGTGGCGCGCGAAATGATCGGCCGCGGCCGCGCCGCCAGCGTTCGAACCGTTGCCGGCCGCCATCAGGCAGCCGAACATGTATTCGCCGAGCGTCATCCACAGCCGCACGTTCCAGCGGCCCTTGTCGCCGCCTTCGCAGAGCCAGTTCGCGAGGCCGAAGTGATCGGGATGGCAATGCGTGACGAGCACGCGCAGCACCGGCAGCCCGTCGAGATGCGTGTCGAAAATCTGTTCCCAGTGCGTACGGATCGCGTCCGACGAGATCCCGCAGTCGACGATCGTCCAGCCGGCCTGTCCGTCGATCTCGTCGCGCAGCAGCCAGAGGTTGATGTGATCCAGCGAAAACGGCAGCGGCATGCGCAGCCAGCGCACGCCGGGCGCGACCTCGAACGTGTCGCCCGCGGCGGGCAGCGTGTCGGCGAAGGGATAGTCGAGTTGGTGTTCCAGTGCGTTCATCGGTGGGGCGTCTCGTCGTTATCAGGGCAGGCAAGTGCGAATGCGGGGCAGGCGCGCGCGGGCTGCAGGCCGCGCGGGGATCGCGTCGATTCTATCGCCCTCGCGCGAAACGCGCGCCCGCGCCGGCGCCGGACGGGCAAAAAAAGTTCGTGCCAGAATCAATTCCGTACCCGTATCTTTACGCGAAGATGCACCGAACGGCATGTAACGGCGCACAACCCGCGCATTGACGGCGCTTGGGCGCCGGCCCCGAAAGTCAATGAAACGCCGACTTGGGCGCTAAAATGGCGAGTGCTTACAGTCCCTCTCGAACGAGCCTGCACGCGATGAATCACTTCCCCAAACTGCTGTCGTCGCAGATCGGTTTCGACGTCGCACAGACGATGCTCGAATACTTCGACCGCCACTACCGGATCTTCCGGGAAGCCGCCGTCGAGGCGAAGACGCTATACGAGCGCACCGACTGGCACGGCCTGCAGCGGCTGGCGCGCGAGCGGATCACGTCGTACGACGATCGCGTGCAGGAATGCGTCGAGGTGCTGGAGGACGAATACGACGCGGAGAACATCGACGACGAGGTGTGGCAGCAGATCAAGCTGCACTACATCGGCCTGCTCACGTCGCACCGCCAGCCCGAGTGCGCGGAGACGTTCTTCAATTCGGTGTGCTGCAAGATCCTGCACCGCTCGTATTTCAGCAACGATTTCATCTTCGTGCGGCCCGCGATCTCGACCGAATACCTCGAGAACGACGAGCCGGCCGCGAAGCCGACCTATCGCGCGTACTACCCGGGCACCGACGGGCTCGCGGCCACGCTCGAGCGCATCGTCACGAACTTCCAGCTCGAGCCGCCGTTCGAGGATCTCACGCGCGACATCGGCTGCGTGATGCAGTCGATCACCGACGAATTCGGCGAGTTCGACGCCGCGCCGAATTTCCAGATCCACGTGCTGTCGTCGCTCTTCTTCCGCAACAAGAGCGCGTACATCGTCGGCCGCATCATCAACGCCGATCGCGTGCTGCCGTTCGCGGTGCCGATCCGCCACGTGCGCCCGGGCCTGCTCGCGCTCGACACCGTGCTGCTGCGCCGCGAGCAGCTGCAGATCATCTTCAGCTTCTCGCATTCGTATTTCCTCGTCGACATGGGCGTGCCGTCCGCGTACGTGGACTTCCTCTGCACGATCATGCCGGGCAAGCCGAAGGCCGAGATCTACACGTCGGTCGGCTTGCAGAAGCAGGGCAAGAACCTGTTCTACCGCGACCTGCTGCACCATCTGTCGCATTCGAGCGACCGCTTCATCATCGCGCCCGGCATCAAGGGCCTCGTGATGCTCGTGTTCACGCTGCCGTCGTTCCCGTACGTGTTCAAGATCATCAAGGATCACTTCCCGCCGCCGAAGGAAACGACGCGCGCGCAGATCATGGAGAAGTACCAGCTCGTGAAGCGCCACGACCGTCTCGGGCGGATGGCCGACACGCTCGAGTATTCGAGCGTCGCGCTGCCGCTGTCGCGGCTCGACCATGCGCTCGTGCGCGAGCTGGAGAAGGAAGTGCCGTCGCTGCTCGAATACGAGGACGACAATCTCGTGATCAAGCACCTGTACATCGAGCGCCGGATGACGCCGCTCAACCTGTACCTGCAGAACGGCACCGACGCGGACATCGAACACGGCGTGAAGGAATACGGCAACGCGGTGAAAGAGCTGATGAAGGCCAACATCTTCCCGGGCGACATGCTGTACAAGAACTTCGGCGTCACGCGCCACGGCCGCGTCGTGTTCTACGACTACGACGAGATCGAGTACCTGACCGACTGCAACGTGCGGCGCGTGCCGCCGCCGCGCAACGAGGAAGACGAACTGTCCGGCGAGCCGTGGTATACCGTCGGCCCGCACGACATCTTTCCGGAAACCTACGGACCGTTCCTGCTCGGCGACCCGCGCGTGCGGACGGTCTTCATGAAGCATCACGCGGACTTTTTCGACCCTGCGCTGTGGCAGTCCAGCAAGGACAAGCTGCTGCAGGGCGAGTTGCCCGATTTTTTCCCGTACGACGCGTCGCTGCGCTTCAGCGTGCGCTACCCCGCGCGCTTCGACGCGACGCCGGGCGCCGATGACGCCGGTGACGATGCAGGCGACGCGCAGCGCGCCGCCTGACGCGCGACCGGATCCGATCGAATCGAACCCGTTATCGACCCGCTTTCCGCCAACGGAATCCACACCGATGAATACCCAAGACAATCCGCTTTCACATCTGTTCGACAACAACGATGCCTGGGTCAAGCGCCAGCTCGCCGAAGATCCCGACTTCTTCGCGCGTCTCGCCGACCAGCAGGCGCCGGAATATCTGTGGATCGGCTGCTCGGATTCGCGCGTGCCCGCGAACCAGATCATCGGCCTGCCGCCGGGCGAAGTGTTCGTGCACCGCAACATCGCGAACGTCGTCGTCCATAGCGACCTGAACTGCCTGTCGGTCATCCAGTTCGCGGTCGACATCCTGCGCGTAAAGCACATCATGGTCGTCGGCCACTACGGCTGCTCGGGCGTAAACGCGGCGCTCCACAACCGCCGCGTCGGCCTCGCCGACAACTGGCTGCATCACGTGCAGGACGTGCGCGAGCGCCACGCGGCGCTGCTCGACGAATGGCCGGTCGGCGAGGCGCGCTATCGCCGCCTGATCGAGCTGAACTCGATCGAGCAGGTCGTCAACGTGTGCCGCACGACGATCGTCAACGACGCGTGGGCGCGCGGCCAGTCGCTCACCGTGCACGGGCTCGTGTATGGCGTGCACGACGGGCGGATGCGCAACCTCGGGATGTCCGTGTCGAACTTCGACGCGCTCGATGCGACCTACAAGCGCTGCGTCGCGGCGCTGACCGCGCGTGGCCAGCACGCGCCCGACAACGACATGGTCGCGGCGGATGCCGCGCGGCTCGACGACGTCGCGCAGGCGGTCGCCGACACGCTGAAGCCCTGCGGCGACGCGAAGTAACGTCCGCCGCGCGGCGCGCACGCGCCGCGCGGCACCCGGCCGAAGACGCATCACGCGCCTGGCCGCGACGGGCATCGCACTGATCTGACACCGACACTGCCGCGACGGCGGTGCACTGAGAAGGAGCGGCGAACATGAAAACCGTATTGATCGTCGGCGCATCGCGCGGCCTCGGACGCGAATTCGTCCGGCAATACCGGCGCGACGGCTGGAACGTGATTGCGACCGCGCGCGACGACGCGTCGCTCGCCGCGCTGCGCGAACTCGGCGCGCACGCGCACGCGCTCGACATCGCGCGGCCCGAACAGATCGCGGCGCTCGGCTGGAAGCTCGACGGCGAACGGCTCGACGCCGCGGTGCTCGTGTCGGGCGTATACGGGCCGCGCACCGAAGGCGTCGAAACGATCGGCGCCGAGGATTTCGACGCGGTGATGCATACGAACGTGCGCGGGCCGATGCAGTTGCTGCCGATCCTGCTGCCGCTCGTCGAGGACGCGCGCGGCGTGCTCGCCGTCGTCTCGAGCCGGATGGGCAGCATCGCCGAGGCGACCGGCACGACCGGCTGGCTGTACCGCGCGAGCAAGGCCGCGTTGAACGACGTGCTGCGCATCGCGTCGCTGCAGACGCGCCACGCCGCATGCATTTCGCTCCATCCCGGCTGGGTGCGCACCGACATGGGCGGCGCGCA
This sequence comes from Burkholderia sp. Bp9012, assembly GCF_003853825.1. NCBI lineage: Bacteria > Pseudomonadati > Pseudomonadota > Betaproteobacteria > Burkholderiales > Burkholderiaceae > Burkholderia > Burkholderia sp. Bp9012. The sequence continues at coordinate 165,152 of NZ_QTQA01000013.1, forward strand.
GGCCGCGATCGATCCGGAAACCAGCGTGACCGGCATGCGCCGCGTGATCGCGGAAGCCGGCGCGGACGTGTCGCGGTCCAACGGCCGTTTCTTCCAGTACGACGGCGTCGAGCTCAGCTGGTGAGCCGACATCACAACCCGGCGTCGTTAATTCACGATTCGCATGATTTTGAACCGACCTGACGCGTGCCCGTGCGGCGGCGCGTCCCCCGCGCCTGCCGGCAAAGCCCCGGCGCCGCGCTATGCGGCCTGCTGCGGCCGCTTCATCGACGGCGGCGAAGCCGCGCCGACCGCGCTCGAGTTGATGCGCTCGCGGTACAGCGCGTACGTGCTCGGCGCGACCGACTACCTGCGCGCGACCTGGGACGCGCGCACCTGCCCGGCCGATCTCGATGCGGACCCGGATGCGCCCGACGCGCCGCGCTGGCTCGGCCTCGCGATCAAGCGCCATGCGCCGCTCGACGAACGGCACGCGGAGGTCGAATTCGTGGCCCGCTACAAGGTCGGCGGGCGTGCTTACCGGCTCCACGAGACGAGCCGGTTCACCCGCGACGAGCACGGGTTCTGGCGCTATGTCGACGGTGAAGTAAGTGAACGCTGACAAATAGTTGCTGTGTCAGACGCCGGGTAATTCCCGCATTGCACAACCTGAATTTGTCGGGCTAGGATGGCCCTCAGATTGGTCATGTTGCATGGCAGGGCTTACGAATGGCGTTCAGCAAGGTATTGGTGGGATGGATGGCGGCCTGTGCGCTGTCGGCCGCTCAGGCCGGTGCGCTGCCGAACGTCGGCGCGGCCACGGCAAGCGGCTCGCTCGCCCACGCCGAGCGCTTCGATTACGGCGATTCGGGCCTCCCGCAAGTCGCCGCGAACCTCAACGAACAAATCGTCAGCATTCCGGCCGATGCCTCGGGTTCCGTGATGCTCGAGGCCACGCTGTTCAAGCCGAACGGCCCCGGCCCCTTCCCGCTCGTCGTCTTCAACCACGGCAAGAACACCGGTGACCTCCATCAGCAGCCGCGCAGCCGGCCGCTCGCGTTCGCGCGCGAATTCGTGCGCCGCGGCTATGCGGTGATCGCGCCGAACCGCCAGGGCTTCGCCGGGTCGGGCGGCTCGTACCAGCAGGAAGGCTGCAACGTCGGCAAGAACGGGCTCACGCAGGCCGCCGACGTCGACGCGACGGTCCGCTACATGTCGCGTCAGTCGTACATCGATGCGTCGCGCATCGTCGTCGCGGGCACGTCGCACGGCGGCCTCGTGTCGGTCGCGTACGGCACCGAAGCGGCGCCCGGCGTGCGGGGCATCATCAACTTCTCCGGCGGGCTGCGCCAGGATCTTTGCGACGGCTGGCAGCGCAATCTCGTCGATGCGTTCGACCAGTACGGCGCGCATACGGCCGTACGTTCGCTGTGGCTGTACGGCGACAACGATTCGGTGTGGACCCCCGCGCTCGTCGCGCGGATGCACGACGCGTACGTGTCGCACGGCACGCAGGCGCAGTTCATCGATTTCGGCCGCTACAAGGACGACGCGCACCGGCTGATCGTCGATCGCGACGGCGTGCCCGTGTGGTGGCCGGCCGTCAATGCGTTCCTCGCGGAACTGAACCTGCCGACCTCGGTGCGCTACGCGGTCGCCAACCCGCACGAACCGAAGGCGACCGGCTATGCGTCGATCGATGCGATCGACGCGGTGCCGTTCCTCGACGAGGCCGGCCGCGAAGGCTATCGCCGCTTCCTGAACCAGCATCCGAGCCGTGCCTTCGCGGTGTCCGCAGAAGGCGCGTGGTCGTGGGCCGAAGGCGGCGACGATCCGATGGCGCTCGCGCTCGACAACTGCTCGAAGCAGGGTGCGGGCGCATGCCGGCTGTATGCGGTCAACGACCGCGTCGTGTGGAACGCGAACGCGACGCAGACGGCCGACGACGGCAACGCCAACTCGCGCGCACTCGCTTCGCGCTGACGCGCGAGCCGCGGCGCTCCGGGGCGGGCGCGGCCTGCGTCTGCCCTTCTCCCTTCTCCGTTTCGTGAACGCTCGCGCGGCCCGTGGCGGCGTTCGCACGCCCGTTCCCACGCCCGTTCACGTGGCCGCATGAGCCGCCGAAGAGCGCCCCGCCCGCCACGCCCTCCGGGGTCGCTTTCCGGCCTTTCCTGAACCGCGGTCGCGCCCGAGTCCGCACGCCATTCGCCTACGACCACGCACATCGCATCGCGCTTCCGCCCCTTTTTATTCGCGCCCCGATTTTTCGCCCGTCGGCAACCGCCTGCGCCGCGATTTTTTCTGTCGGGGGGTGTCACTCGAACGTCGTCATCTGCGGTCATTTCTGGGCATCTGGCGCGTACCGTCCCGAGCACCCCGTATCTGCGCCGAACTCCCGTCCGGCAAGGCTTTGCGGTGTTTGTAACCGGTAGTGCAACGTGCGGCGGAACACGCTAATCTCACCGCGTTTTCCGTCTGTCGCCGCGCGGCATCCCGTTCGATGCCCGCCGCCGTTTTACCCCCGGAGTTGCCTTGAGTACGCCAGCCACCGACGACTGGGTCGCGCGCAGCCTGCGCGCGGTCTGGCATCCCTGCACCCAGATGAAGCACCACGAGCGCATGCCGCTCATTCCCGTCGCGCGCGGCGCGGGCCTGTGGCTGTACGACCGCGACGGGCGCCGCTACTTCGACGCGATCAGCTCGTGGTGGGTGAACCTGTTCGGCCATGCGAACCCGGACATCAACGCGGCGCTGAAGGACCAGCTCGACACGCTCGAGCACGCGATGCTCGCCGGCTGCACGCACGAGCCGGCGATCGAGCTCGCCGAGCGGCTGCATGCGCTCACCGCGCGCACGCTCGGCCATGCGTTCTTCGCGTCGGACGGCGCGTCGGCGGTCGAGATCGCGCTGAAGATGAGCTTCCATGCGTGGCGCAACCGCGGCCGCGCGGACAAGCGCGAATTCGTGTGCGTTGCAAACAGCTATCACGGCGAGACCATCGGCGCGCTCGGCGTGACCGACGTCGCGCTGTTCAAGGATGCGTACGACCCGCTGATCCGCCACGCGCACGTGGTCGCGTCGCCCGACGCTCGCGGCGCGCAGCCGGGCGAGACGGCCGCCGACGTCGCGGGCCGCGCGCTCGACGACGTGCGGCGCCTGTTCACCGAACGCGCCGACCGGATCGCCGCGTTGATCGTCGAGCCGCTCGTGCAATGCGCGGCCGGCATGGCTATGCACGATCCGTCGTACGTGCGCGGGCTGCGTGCGCTGTGCGACGAATTCGGCGTGCACCTGATCGCCGACGAGATCGCGGTCGGCTGCGGCCGCACCGGCACCTTCTTCGCATGCGAGCAGGCAGGCGTGTGGCCCGATTTCCTGTGCCTGTCGAAGGGCATCAGCGGCGGGTACCTGCCGCTGTCGCTCGTGCTGACGCGCGACGACGTGTTCGCGGCCTTCTACGACGACGACACGACGCGCGGCTTCCTGCATTCGCATTCGTACACCGGCAACCCGCTCGCGTGCCGCGCGGCGGTCGCGACGCTCGACCTGTTCGCGCGCGACGACGTGCTCGCGAGCAACGCGCGCAAGTCGGCCGCGATGCGCGCGGCGCTCGCGCCGCTCGACGCGCACCCGCAGGTGCGTCACCTGCGCGAGCGCGGCACGCTGTTCGCCTTCGACGTCGCGCTCGACGGCGACGCGGCACGCGGCTTCTCGCGGCGCTTCTTCGAACGCGCGCTGGAACGCGAGCTGCTGCTGCGCCCGATCGGCACGACCGTGTACCTGATGCCGCCGTACGTGATGAGCGACGACGACATCGCGTGGCTCGCGCAACGCACGCGCGACACGCTCGACGTGACGCTCGCGGAGGTGGCGCGATGAAGCAATCCTCACGGGAAACGACCATGCCCCTGCTCGACACGCTGCAGCGCGGCCTCGCCGAACTCGATGCGCAGGGCCTGCGACGCGTGCGCCGCACCGCCGACACCGCGTGCGACGCGCACATGCGCGTCGACGGCCGCGACATCGTCGGCTTCGCGAGCAACGATTACCTCGGCCTCGCCGCGCATCCCGCGCTCGTCGCCGCGTTCGCCGAAGGCGCGCAGCGCTACGGCTCCGGCAGCGGCGGCTCGCATCTGCTCGGCGGCCATTCGCGCGCGCACGCGACGCTCGAGGACGAACTCGCCGGCTTCGCGGGCGGCTTCTCCGATGCACCGCGCGCGCTGTACTTCAGCACCGGCTACATGGCGAACCTCGCCGCGATGACGGCGCTTGCGGGCAAGCACGCGACGATCTTCTCGGACGCGCTGAATCACGCATCGCTGATCGACGGGATCCGGCTGTCGCGCGCGACCGTGCAGGTCTACCCGCATGCGGACATGGCCGCGCTCGCCGCGCTGCTCGATGCGTCGGAGGCCGAAACGAAACTGATCGTCAGCGACACCGTGTTCAGCATGGACGGCGACATCGCGCCGCTCGCCGAACTCGTCGCGCTGGCCGAACGCCACGGCGCGTGGCTCGTCGTCGACGACGCGCACGGCTTCGGCGTGCTCGGCCCGCAGGGCCGCGGCGCGCTCGCGGCCGCCGCGCTACGCTCGCCGAACCTTGTGTACGTCGGCACGCTGGGCAAGGCCGCCGGCGTCGCGGGTGCATTCGTCATCGCGCACGAGACCGTGATCGAATGGATGATCCAGCGCGCGCGCAGCTACATCTTCACGACGGCCGCGCCGCCGGCCGTCGCGCATGCCGTCTCGGCGAGCCTGAAGGTCATCGCCGGCGACGAAGGCGATGCGCGACGCGCGCACCTCGCAGCGCTGATCGAGCGCACGCGCGCGCTGCTGCGCATGACGCGCTGGCAGCCGGTCGACTCGCACACGGCCGTGCAGCCGCTCGTGATCGGCAGCAACGACGCGACGCTCGCGGCGATGCGCTCGCTCGACGCGCACGGCCTGTGGGTGCCCGCGATCCGGCCGCCGACGGTGCCCGCCGGCACGTCGCGGCTGCGCATCTCGCTGTCGGCCGCGCATTCGTTCGACGATCTCGCGCGGCTCGAAACCGCGCTGATCGAAGCCAGCGAAGGACCGGACCACCCCGACGCTCACGCGCGTTCGCTGCCCCCCGAGGAGGCTGCAGCATGACGGCCCCGCTTTCCCTCTTCGTCACCGGCACCGACACCGAGATCGGCAAGACCTTCGTGTCGGCCGCGATGCTGCACGGCTTCGCGCGGCACGGGCTGCGCGCGGCCGCGCTGAAGCCCGTCGCCGCCGGCGCGTACGAACGCGACGGCGTCTGGCGCAACGAGGACGCCGACCAGCTCGACGCGGCCGCGAACGTCGTGCTGCCGCCCGAGCTGCGCACGCCGTTCCTGCTGAAAGCGCCGGCCGCACCGCACATCGTCGCCGCGCAGGAAGGCGTGACGCTCGACATCGACACGATCGTCGCGAGCCACCGCGAAGCGCTGACGCGCGCGGACGTCGTCGTCGTCGAAGGCGTCGGCGGCTTCCGCGTGCCGCTGAACGACACGCAGGACACGGCCGATCTCGCGGTTGCGCTCGCCCTGCCCGTCGTGCTGGTCGTCGGCGTGCGGCTCGGCTGCATCAGCCACGCGCTGCTGACGGCCGACGCGATTCGCCAGCGCGGTCTCACGCTCGCCGGCTGGGTGGCGAACCACGTCGACCCGGCCATGTCGTACACCGACGAGAACGTCGCGACGATCCGCGACTGGCTCGCGCGCGAGCATCGCGCGCCGCTCCTCGGCCGCATCGCGCACCTGCGCCCGGCCGCCCCCGAATCCGCGGCGGCGATGCTCGACATCGCCACGCTCATCGACACGCTGCGCCACGCGCGGCACTGATCTCCCGATCCCCGCATCCACGACAGGAAAACCACCATGACCCAAGCCCAGACCGCCGCCGTGCAACCCGACGCGATCCCCGTGGCCGCCCCGGCATCGCAGCGCTGGCGCGTCGCCGACGTCGTCGCGCTGTTCGAGCTGCCGTTCAACGACCTGATGTTCCGCGCGCAGCAGGTGCATCGCGAGCACTTCGACGCGAACGCGGTGCAACTGTCGACGCTGCTGTCGATCAAGACGGGCGGCTGCGAGGAGGATTGCGGCTATTGCTCGCAGTCGTCGCATCACGAAACGGGCCTGAAGGCCGAGAAGCTGATGGACGTCGACACGGTGCTCGAGGCCGCGCGCGCGGCGAAGGCGAACGGCGCGAGCCGCTTCTGCATGGGCGCCGCATGGCGCAACCCCAAGGAGCGCCACATGCCGGCGCTGACCGAGATGGTGCGCGGCGTGAAGGAGCTGGGCCTCGAAACCTGCATGACGCTCGGCATGCTCGAGGACGAGCAGGCGCAGCAACTCGCCGACGCGGGCCTCGACTACTACAACCACAACCTCGACACGTCGCCGGAGTTCTACGGCCAGGTGATCTCGACGCGCACGTACCAGGACCGTCTCGACACGCTCGACCGCGTGCGCGATGCAGGCATCAACGTGTGCTGCGGCGGCATCATCGGGATGGGCGAATCGCGCCGCGAACGCGCGGGCCTGATTTCGCAGCTCGCGAATCTGAACCCGTATCCGGAGTCGGTGCCGATCAACAACCTCGTCGCGATCGAAGGCACGCCGCTCGAAGGCACCGCGCCGCTCGACCCGTTCGAATTCGTGCGCACGATCGCGGTTGCGCGCATCACGATGCCCAAGGCCGTCGTGCGCCTGTCGGCCGGCCGCGAGCAGCTCGACGACGCGATGCAGGCGATGTGCTTCCTCGCGGGCGCGAACTCGATGTTCTACGGCGACCAGCTGCTGACCACGAGCAATCCGCAGACGCAGCGCGACCGCGCGCTGTTCGAGCGCCTCGGCATCCGCGCAAGCCAGGCCGACGCGCTGGCGGAGAACGCGTAAGCGACTGCGGCGCGTCTGGCTTGCAGACGAAAAAGCCGGGGCATGCCCCGGCTTTTTTTCACCCGCTCGTCAGCGCGCGGCTTGCAGCACCGCCCGTCACACATGCGCCGCCGCGCCGTCGAGCGCCGCGCGCACGCGCTCGACGCGCTGTTCGTCGACGGGCGCCAGCACCTCGCCGCGCGGCCGCACGCCCGAGCCGAAATGCACCGCGCGCACGCCGGTGGCGCGGATGAAATCACCCACGGCGTCGATCGTGAGCCCCGAGCCGGCCAGCACCGTGCAGGTCGAACCCGCCGCCTGCCGCACCAGCCGCGTGATCGTCGCGACCGCGTCCAGCACCGACGGATGGCCGCCCGAGGTCAGCACCGACGTGACGGCCGGCACGCGCAGCAGCGCGTCGAACGCTGCGTTGAGGTCGCGCGACACGTCGAATGCACGATGAAACGTCAGGTCGCGTCCGTCCACGGCTGCCGCGACGCGCTCGAGCGCATCGAGATCGACGTCGCCGCGCGCATCGAGCGCGCCGAACACGACACCGTTCGCACCGGCCGCGACAGCCGCACGCACATCGCGCTCGATCACGCGCAGGTCGTCGGTGTCGTAGACGAACGATCGGCTGTGCGGCCGCACGATCACGTTCACCGGAATCGCCACGGCGGCCACGACGGCCTCGATCAGGCCGATGCTCGGCGTCAGCCCGCCTTCGCTGATGGCGGTCACGAGTTCGAGGCGGTCGGCGCCCGCGCGGGCGGCGGCCTTCGCGTCGCCGACGGTGGTGGCGATCACTTCGAGGAGGACGGAGGAAGCGGCGGTTCGGCTCATCGGCGGCTCGCGAATCGTCAGGACAATTCGCGCATCCTAGCCGAGCGGCGCGAACCGCGCCAGCACGACGCCGTGGCTATGCGCCGTCCGCTTCATCGTCGATCCAGTCGATATCGCCGCACAGCACGTGCTGCGCATCGCCGATGCGCACGGCCACCGACAGCGTCACGCATGGCTGCGCCTCGTTGATCGACAGGTACGGGCGCGTGACCTGCACGCGTCCGGGCTCGGCGATCGCCGTGCGGAAATACGGCCTGCGCAGCCAGTTCGCACCCTGCGCGTCGGACAACGGCGAGAAACGCGCCTCGGCGAGCGCGCGGTCCGCGCGCAGCACGACGTTGCGGCCCGCCTGGCGGCCCCGCGCGTCGAGCAGGAAGCAGCGCGCGGCGGCGTCGAGGGCGAGGAAGTTCCAGCACACCTCGTCGAGCGGCTCGCCGGCCGCCACCCGCTCGGCCGCACGCTCGAACGCGCGCAGGTACGGCGCGAGCCGCTGCGTATCGCGCCGCTCGCGCGCTTCGGTTTGTTGCCGAAAGCGCTCGGTCAGCTCGCCGATGCAGCCGGTCGCCGTCGCGCTGTCGGGCAGCCCGGGCGCCGGGCGGCCGAAGTAATAGCCCTGCACGAAATCCGCCTCGCACGACAGCGCGATCTGCGCGTCGTGCTCGGTCTCGATCCCCTCGACGAGCACGAGCTTGCCGGCCTCGTGCAGCAGCGTGACGAGCCCGTGCAGGATCGCGGTGAGCCCCGTGCGGTGCGCCGCGTGCGACAGCATGATCCGGTCGAGTTTCACGATGTCGGGGTTCAACTGCCAGATCCGCTCGAGGTTCGAGTGGCCGGCGCCGAAATCGTCGAGCGCGATCAGGAAGCCTTGCGCGCGGAATTCGCGCACGGCTTCGGCGAGCCGCTCGATGTCCTCCGCGCGCTGTTCGAGCACTTCGAGCACGACGCGGCGCGGCGGCATGCCGACCCGCTTCAGGTTCGCGAGCAGCGCGGCCGCCTGGAACGGGTCGGTGAGCACGCCGGGATGCACGTTGAGGAACAGCCATTCGCGCTCGGCGCCGAGCAGCGCGAAGTTCTCGAGATGCAGCGCCTGCGCGAGCCGGTCGAGCTGCAGCAGTTCGCCCTGGCGCGCGGCCTCGCCGAACACGTCGAGCGGCGACACCGCCCGGTCGAGTGCGTCATGGGCGCGCAATAGCGCCTCGTAGCCCACCGCACGCTGGTGCGACAGGCTGAAGATCGGCTGGAACACGGTCGTGAGCGTCAGGTCGCGATGCTGCGTCGCGAGGCGTTCGAGGCCGGAGCTCATCTCCCGCTCGAAACGATACGGCGAAGCAGTGGCCGGACGCTCCTGTTGCACGATCGTCATGGCGCCCTCCTGGTGTTGCAGCCGAACGCGGCGAGTGCTTGAAACGGCGCGCGCAATGTCATGGTGGAATCCTCGGTTGTCCGGCCGATGCCGGACGGTACGCAAGCATCAAGCAAGCTCCGTGCAAGGCCTTGAACCACGCGCCACGCCTACGTGCGGCGCCGCCGCACCAGCGTGGCGCAGGCCGGATGCACCGTTTGCGTGCACCCGCACCGGCGCGCTCGAACGCACCCGTCATGCCGTCACGCTAAACTCCGTACGGTCGTTTCATTCTCCACACTCGCCGTATCGATGGAAATCGTCTTCACAGTCCTGATCCTGCTGCTGACCGTCGCGCTGTCCGGCGCGGTCACGCGCATCCTGCCGCTCCAATTGCCGCTGCCGCTGATGCAGATCGCGTTCGGCGCGATGCTCGCGTGGCCGAAGCTGAACCTGCACGTCACGTTCGATCCCGAAATCTTCATGCTGCTGTTCATTCCGCCGCTGCTGTTCGCGGACGGCTGGCGGATTCCGAAACGCGAGCTGTACCTGCAGCGCCGCGCGATCCTGATGCTCGCATTCGGGCTCGTGTTCATGACGGTACTCGCAGTCGGGTACTTCGCGCACTGGCTGATACCCGAGTTGCCGCTGCCGATCGCGTTCGCGCTCGCGGCCGTGCTGTCGCCCACCGACGCGGTCGCGCTGTCAGGCATCGCCGGCAAGGGGCGGATTCCGCCGCAGCTGATGCACATCCTCGAAGGCGAGGCGCTGATGAACGACGCGTCGGGCCTGGTCGCGCTGAAATTCGCGGTCGCGGCTGCGCTCACCGGCGTGTTCTCGCTGCGCGATGCGTCGATCTCGTTCGTGATCGTCGCCGCCGGCGGGCTCGCGACGGGCGCGGTCGTGTCGTGGGTGTTCAGCGCGCTGTCGACGCGCTTCCTGAACGCCGAGCAGGAAGGCGACCCGGCCCCCGGCATCGTGATGACGCTGCTCGTGCCGTTCGCCGCCTATCTGTTCGCCGAGCACCTCGAGCTGTCGGGCGTGCTCGCGGCCGTGTCGGCCGGGATGATGATGAACTACACGAGCTTCTCCCGCAAAAGCACGGTCGCGTCGCGCGTGCGGGCCGAAAGCACGTGGGCGATGATCGAGTTCGTGTTCAACGGCATGGTGTTCATCATGCTCGGGCTGCAGCTGCCGCACATCATCGGCCGCGCGCTCGTCGACGCGCATCACACGAGCGACGCGCTCGTCGGCCGGATGATCTTCAACGTATGCGCGATGATGCTCGCGCTGTACGCGATCCGCTTCCTGTGGGTCTGGCTGCTGCGCTGGATCGCGAGCCGCCGCGCCGCGCGCCACGGCCTCGCGGGCACGATGGCCGGCGTGCGCACGATCGCGGTGATGACGGTCGGCGGCGTGCGCGGCGCGGTCACGCTCGCGGGCGTGCTGTCGATTCCCGTCGCGCTCGCCGACGGCGCGCCGCTGCCCGGGCGCGACACCGCGATCTTCGTCGCGTCGGCCGTGATCCTCGGTTCGCTGGTCGTGGCGGTGATCGGCTTGCCGTTGCTGCTGCGCGGCGTGCGCTCGACGCGCAACCCGCTCGCCGACGAGGAGCGCACCGCGCGCGCGGCCGCCGCGCAGGCCGCGATTCGCGCGATCGACTCGTCGCACGACGCAATCTCGGCCGATCTCGACGAATCGGGCGCCGCGCGCTGCGCGGACATCTCCGCGCGCGTGATGGACCAGTATCGCCGCCGCCTCGCCGCGCTCGCCGAGGATGGCCCGACGCCGCGCGCGGAAGCCAAGCAGACCGAAACGATGGAACTGCAGATGCGGATCGCGGCGGTGCGCGCGGAACGTTCGGTGTTGTACCGGCTGCGCAGCGAAAGCAAGATTTCCGACGAGACGCTGACGAAGCTCATCCGCGAGATCGATCTGTCGGAAACGGCGCTGTCGACGCGCAAGAAAGGCATTCTCTGACGGGCTGGTCGATGCGCGTAAGCAATCGCCCATAAAAAACGGCGACGCCGAAGCGTCGCCGTTTCCCCATCCGCCCGTGTTCGCGTTACTTCGCGACGACGACCGGAATTCCCTTCAACATGCCGGCGCCTTTCATCTCGTCGAGCGCGTGCTGCACGGCCGCGCTCGTCGCCGCGTCGATGCCGAGCTGCAGCGCGAGCTCGCGCTCCGCGCGCTTCACGCCGGCCAGGTTGCGCACCTTCACGTGACCGAAGCCGCGCACGCGGGCGTGCAGGTCGGCCAGTTGCGCGACCTGCGCCGCATTGCCGGTGGTCGTCGCAGCGAGCGCGCGCGTGAGCGTCGTCTCGTAGTCGTCCGCGAGCGCGCGCTCCATCCTGCGCTCGACCGTGCGGCCGAACGGATCGAGCCACGTGCCGCGCAGGCTGCGCACACGCGCCAGCATGCCGAACACCGGCCACATCCACTGGCCGAACACGCGCTTCTTCGGCACGCTGCCGTCGCGGCCGGCCTTCGCGACCGTCGGCGGCGCCAGGTTGAACTTCACGCGATACGCCTGCCCCGGCACGCCTTCGAACTGCGCCTCGAGCGCCGTGCGGAACGCGTCGTCCGTGAAAAGCCGCGCGACTTCGTATTCGTCCTTCACCGCGAGCAGCCGGTAGAACGTCGTGGCGACCGCGCGTGTCAGCGCGTCGTCGCCCTTCGCGGCCGCCGCGTTCACGAGCGCACGGTAACGCTCGACGTAACGCGCGCCGCCATATGCCTCGAGACGCGCTTCGCGATCGGCGATCAGTTCGGCAAGCGTTTCCGGCGCGGCGTGCGCGGCCACCGCGTGACGCGCGTTCCACAACGCATCGAGGCCCGCCGCATCGCCGGCCGCCATTCGGCCGATCGCGAACGCGAGCTTGTTCATCGGCACCGCGACGTTGTTCAGCTCGATCGCGCGCATCATCGCGGCGAGCGACACCGGCACGAGGCCGAGCTGCCATGCGTAGCCGAGCATCAGGATGTTCGCGCCGATCGAATCGCCGAGGAATTTCGCGGCGAGCGCCTGAGCGTCGCAGCTCGACAGGTAGCCTTCACCGGCCGCATGGTGCATTTTTTCGAGCAGCGCATCCGCGTGCAGGTTCGCATCGGGGTTCTGCACGAACGACGCGTTCGGAATCCGGTGCGTGTTGACGACGATCCGCGTGCGCTCATGGCGCACCGTCTGCAGCGCCTCGGCGCTCGCGCCGACGACCATGTCGCACGCGAGCAGCACGTCGGCCTGCTGCGTGTCGATGCGCACCTGGTTGAGCCACCGGTCGCTCGACGCGATCCGCACGAACGACAGCACCGAACCGCCCTTCTGCGCGAAGCCCATGAAGTCGAGCACCGACGCGCTCTTGCCTTCGAGGTGCGCGGCCATGCTGATCAGCGCGCCGACCGTCACGACGCCGGTGCCGCCCACGCCCGTGACGAGCATGTCGTACGGCGCCGCGTCGAGATGCGTCGCGGGCACCGGCAGCGCGTCGACGCGCACGGCGAGCGCCGCCTCGTCGAACGCCGCGCCCGCGGCCTTCTTCAACGCCGCGCCTTCGACCGTCACGAAGCTCGGACAAAAGCCGTTCACGCACGAGTAGTCCTTGTTGCACGACGACTGATCGATGCGGCGCTTGCGGCCGAGCGGTGTCTCGAGCGGCTCGACCGACAGGCAGTTCGACTGCACGCCGCAGTCGCCGCAGCCTTCGCATACTGCGTCGTTGATGAACAGGCGCTTGTCCGGGTCGGGGAACTCGCCCTTCTTGCGGCGGCGGCGCTTCTCGGCCGCGCAGGTCTGGTCGTAGATCAGCACGGTGACGCCCGGCGTCTCGCGCAGCTCGCGCTGCACCGCGTCGAGTTCGCTGCGGTGATGGAACGTCGTGCCCTTCGGGAACAGGCCGTGATGGCCGTCGTACTTCTCCGGTTCGTCGGACACCACGACGAAGCGCGACACGCCTTCCGCCTCGACCTGCCGTGCGATCTGCGGCACCGAGATGCTGCCGTCGACCGGCTGGCCGCCCGTCATCGCGACCGCATCGTTGTAGAGGATCTTGTACGTGATGTTCGCTTTCGCGGCGACGGCCTGGCGGATCGCGAGGATGCCCGAGTGGAAGTAGGTGCCGTCGCCGAGGTTCTGGAACACGTGCTTCGTGTTGGTGAACATCGCGTGCGCGGCCCAGTCGACGCCCTCGCCGCCCATCTGGATCAGGCCCGTCGTGTCGCGCTCCATCCACGACGCCATGAAGTGGCAGCCGATGCCGGCCTGCGCGATCGATCCTTCGGGCACCTTCGTCGACGTGTTGTGCGGGCAGCCGGAGCAGAAGTACGGCGTGCGCTTCACCGCGTCCGCCTCGTTCGACAGGATCTGCGGCGCGACGAGATCGACGACGCGCTCGCGGCGATCGAGCGCCGGCTTGTGGCGCGCGAGCCAGGTGGCGAACACCGGCAGAATGCGCGACGGGCGCAGCTCGCCGAGCTCGGACAGCAGGCACGCGCCTTCGGCATCGTGCTTGCCGAGCACGCGCGGGCGCGCACCGTCCGCGCGGTTGTACAGGTAGTCCTTGATCTGCTGCTCGATCACCGGGCCCTTCTCTTCGATGACGAGCACTTCCGACAGGCCGTCGACGAAGGTTTCGATCCGCGTCATCTCGAGCGGATACGACAAGCCGACCTTGTAGATCCGCACGCCGGCCGCTTCCAGGTCGGCGACGGTGAGGTCGAGCCGGCGCAGCGCTTCCATCAGGTCGAGGTGCGCCTTGCCGCACGTGACGATGCCGACGTTCGCGTGCGCGCTCGGCGCGATCCACTTGTCGATGCTGTTGGTGCGCGCGAAATGGCGCACCGCGTCGAGCTTCGCCGCGAGGCGCGCCTCGATCGTGAGGCTCGGCAGGTCGGGCCAGCGGTTGTGCAGACCGCCCGACGGCGGCGTAAAGCCCGCCGGCGCCGGCCATTGCGTCTGCAGCGCGTCGAGATCGACGGTCGAGCCCGACTCGACGGTCTCCGAGATCGCCTTGAAGCCGACCCACGCGCCCGAGAAGCGCGACAGCGCCCAGCCGTACAGCCCGAACTCGAGCATGTCCGCGATGTTCGACGGGTTCACGACCGGCATATGCCACGCGATCATCGCGAAGTCGCTCTGGTGCGGCATCGACGACGACACGCAGCCATGGTCATCGCCCGCCACCACCAGCACGCCGCCGTGCGGCGACGAGCCATATGCGTTGCCGTGCTTCAGCGCGTCGCCGGCGCGGTCGACGCCGGGGCCCTTGCCGTACCACATCGCATACACGCCATCGACGGTGCGCTCCGGGTCGGCCTCGACGCGCTGCGTGCCGAGCACCGCGGTGCCGCCGAGTTCCTCGTTGATCGCGGGCAGGAAGCGCACGCCGCTGCCGTCGAGCAGCTTCTTCGCCTTCCATAGCTGCTGGTCGACCATCCCGAGCGGCGAGCCGCGGTAGCCGCTGACGAAGCCGGCCGTGTTCAGGCCCTGCGCGGTATCGGACGCGCGCTGCATCAGCAGCAGGCGTACCAGCGCCTGCGTGCCGGTCAGGAAGATCCGGCCGCGCGTGGCGGTCAGGTTGTCGGTCAGGCGGTAGTCGGATAGCGCGGGCGTGCCGTCAACGGGCAGTCGGGCGGTCATGGGGGATGTCTCCTGATTGTGTTCTGGGCTGCGCATCGGGGGCGTCGAGCGACGCCGGCCGGGGCCAACTGGATGGCTCTATTTTTTCGCGGGAGGACGAGAAAGTTTTTTCTCATCTTGCTCGAACGGCGCCGGAGTGAGAAAAACTGCGCAGGATTTGGCCGCTAATTGAGAGAGTTTTCGCGCGGGGCGGCGGACGGCTTCTGGAGGCATCTCGGCGTGGGCGATGCGGTTGCCTCGAAAACGCGGGGATAGGCGGGAGGCGGCCCGCGGGCGCGGCGGTGGGCGCTCGCGGGCCGTGCGGCAAGGGTTCGCGCGGCAGAACAGGCGCGTCCTCACCCATCAGATGCACAGCGTTCGGATTGGTCGCAGATGCGGGATGTCCACAATGCCGGGGACTGCGGGCGAAACGGGCGGGCGCGCTCACCGGTCGATTGCACAGGGTTTCGAGTCGCGTCGGAGGGCGGATGTCCACACCTCGATCGGCCCGCGGTTCGAGCGGATGCCGGCGCTCACCGTTGAAATCCACAGCAAGGCGAGTCGATGTCGGCGGGAGATATCCACACCGCCCGATCCCTGTCCGGCCGCGGCGACGCTCGCTCTCACCTGTCGGATGCACAGATTTGCGAGTCGGTTCGGCGGTGCGATATCCACACCGCTGTCCGCCCGTGCGTTGCTCCGGAGCGCGGTCCGCTCGTCGCGGCCATGCAAGCGCGGGTCCTGCGAGCGCGTGTCGGGTGCCGCGGCCGGCTTCGGCGCGGATGGGGGCGTCCGTGCGCGAGCCCTGACGAGGCTTTGGGGTTCATCGATACATGCCGTCGCGCGGCCGAACGAGGCGCAGGTCCGCGTGTGGACATCGCCACCACCAGACACTAAAAACCCTGTGAATTTCGATGGTGAGCACCGGCACGCGATCGAACGAGGACGTCGATTCAGGTGTGGACAACCCACCCCGCAATGACTCGAAACGCTGTGAAATTCGACGGTGAGCGGCAGCCGTCGATCAAACGAGAGCGCCGATTCCGGTGTGAACAGCGCGATCCACGACGACTCGAAACGCTGTGATTTCCGACGGTGAGCGGTGGCGGCGATCGAACGAGGACGCCGCCCCCGGGTGCGGACAGCCCGACCCACGACCACTCCAAACGCTGTGAAATTCAACGGTGAGCGTCGGCACGCTATCGCACGCAGTCGCCGCACGCAGTCGCCGATTCAGGCATGAACAGGAGCGCCCGCAACCCCGCCGAGGCCGGTAGATCCGGCCTCACACCGACGCGGCCGAACAGCACGCGCCCGCCCTCACCGCTGAAATACACAGCACGTCGACTGGTTCCGGCGACCGGATATCCACATCGCGGCACACACTCGAACGAAACGCGCGATCGCGAGTGCGGTTAGAATGCGCGACCCTCGAAACCGCAATCGACGATCAGAAACCGGCGCGCAAGCCGACGCCCGGTCCGACCGGTCGCCGACGCTCACCATTGAAATACACAGCGATTCGAGTGAAGCCTGCGGCAGGATATCCACACCATGATGCGGGTGCGGACCTGTCGACGATCCGCGCACGCCGTTAGAATGCGCGGCGTTCCGGATTTCGCACGACGCCCTGAAAGTCCGCACCAGGCAAGTCTCACGTGCAATCGGGCGACGGCGCTCACCGTTCCAGCGCACAGCTTTTTTCGTCGTCGGGAACCCGGTTGTCCACACCCCGCATCGCGCATCGGGCCGCACGAGGTCGCACTCACCGGTGAAATGCACAGCGTGCCGAGTGGTTCCGGGGCCCGGATATCCACAACCGCCCCGGCGCGAAGATTTGCCGTCGGCGCATCGGCAACGTCGGTTCACGGCCCTGCCGGCGATCAGCATCAAATGCCGGAAAGCCCCGCAAATTCGGCCTCCGGCGGCACGCTCACCGCTCGAATCCACAGCATTTCGAGTGAACCGCACGGCCGGTTGTCCACATCCGCTCCGCAGCCGGCGGCACCCGCAAGCGCCCTCACTCGGCAATCGAACGGATGATCCGCGCCGGGTTTCCGCCGACCAGCGTATTCGGTGGAACGTCGCGCGTCACGACGGAACCCGCGCCGACAACCGCGTTCTCGCCAACCGTCACGCCGCCGATGATCGTCGCGCCCGCGCCGATCCACACGTTGCGCCCGATCGCGATCGGCCGGGCGACGACGACGTCGCGTCGGCGGGATGGCTCGAGCGGATGGCCCGACGTGATGAGGCTGACGTTCGGGCCGATCATCACGTCGTCGCCGATGTCGAGGCCGCCGAGGTCGTAGAACGTGCAGTTCTGGTTGACGAATACATTGCGGCCGATCCGCGTATCGGCGCCGCCCGTTGCGTAGAACGGCGGGATCAGCAGGAAGCCGTCGTCCATCGGCTTGCCGATCAGTTCCCCGAACAATGCCCGGACTTCGTCCGCATCGTCGAACGTCAGACGGTTGAGCCGCGTCGTGATCGCCATCGTCCGCTGGAGCTCCGTGCGCATCGCGGCCGATTGCGGCGTGCGCCGGGGAATGATCGTGGTGCGATCGTCGTTCGCCATTCGTTGATGATCTCCGTATGCGATCGAACCGGCACGCTGCGCATCACGCAGCGCCTGACTCGCCGAATGCGATCGCCTGGCCTTGAATTCGATCACTCGTTCGACCCGCGGAGTGGCCGGCTTTTCGTGTTTCGCGTCCCGTCGACGACCATCGTCCGGGCTCGCGCGACCAGCCGCCGACGCTGCCGTCGGACCCGCGTGGTCGCGGCCGCGTCGGCAGGGCATTCATCCGTCGATTCACGACTAGTTCATCAATAACTAGTTATTTCATGAACTTCGGCAGCACCTGGCTTTGCGCGGAATTCGTTACCGGATTCCAGCTTCCACCTTCCGCCCCTGTCCGAACCTCTCCCGCTCGGGTACGCTTGAGCATCCACCGAACGACACGCACACCGATACGCGGAGGCGCGATGAAGCTCTACTACTGGCCGAAGACCCGGGCATTCCGGGCGCTGTGGATGCTGGAGGAAATCGGCGCCGTCTACGAGCTCGTGCCGATCGACCTGCGTTCGCACGAACAGGGCAGCGACGCGTTCGTCCAGGTCAATCCGATGGCCAAGCTGCCCGCGCTCGACGACGGCAGCGAACCATTCGCCGAATCCGGTGCCGTGCTGCTCTATCTCGCCGATCGCTGCCCGGGCGCCGGGCTCGGCATCGCGCCGGACGATCCGCTGCGTGGCCGCTTCCTGCAGTGGATGTTCTTCACGTCCACCTGCCTCGAACCCGCGATGGCCGAGAAATTCACCGGCGCGTCGGGCAATCCGGTCGCCTTCGGCTGGGGCAACATCACGCGCGTGCAGCGTGCACTCGCGCAAACGCTCGCCCACAATCGCTGGCTCGTCGGCGATCATTTCACTGCGGCCGACCTGTTGCTCGCCAGCACGCTGAAGACCGCGTTCGACGCGCACCTGCTGCCGCACGAAGGCGTGCTCGGCGACTATGTCGCGCGCGCCGAGGATCGCGACGGCCATCGCCGCGCGGTGGTGGTCGAACAGCGGGAAGCGGCGCGTCTGCTGCATGCGTGACGCATGAACGGCACGGCATTCGGTCGCGACAGCCGCGACCGAATGCCGGCGACCGTCCGCGCCGGTCGCCGACGTCATGCAGCCGGCCCGGGCGCCTGCGTCGCCGCGTCGCCCCCGACCACCACGCCCGGCGAGCCACGCTCGTCGGTATCGGCATCGACCGGCACGACTTCGTGAAAATGCGTGTAATCGATGTGCGTGATGCCGCCTTCGTCGTGCATCAGGTCGACATAGCGATGACGCCAGCGGATCTCCGCATGCGCCCATGAGTAGCGCGCCTGCATGACTTGCGCGGTCGTCTCGTCGGAACCTTCGATCGTGATCAACAGCGACGCGTCGCGCGCGGCGAGCGACTCGGCGGTCTCGCCGAACAGCGGACTCGTTTCGTCGATCACGTGCATCAGGTTCCAGCCGAGCAGGAAGATCGGATGCTCGCTGCGCACGAGCGGCAGGTCGTGGATCTTGCGCAGCGTATAACCCTCGTGCGTGCCTTCGACGCGCATCAGCCGCAGTTTCGCCTGCGCTTCGGCGATCACGTTCTGGCGCGCATTCGCGGCACGCACCATCAGCGTCATCTTGCCGTTCAGCGGGCGCACGATCGCGTAACGCGCGAACAGGATCTTCGCCTGCGGCCGCGAGAACCGCGCGAACACGAGGCCGGTCGCCAGCGCGATGCCCGACATCCCGATGAAGATTTCGAAGGTTGAGACAAGATGCGCATAGACGGTCTGCGGATGCATGTCGCCGTAGCCGACCGTGGCGAGCGTCTCGACGCTGAAGAAGAATGCGCCGACGAACCCGGCCGGCGACTGGTTCGCGATCGGCGCGTCGCCGAGCAGGTAAAGCGTCGCGAAGCCGCCGTTGAGCAGCAGGAACAGCACCGCGAGCGACAGGAAGAATACGGGCCAGCTCACCGTCAGCGCACGGTGATAGAGGTCGCGCCAGCCGAGCGGCGGCATCCCGTAAGCAATCACGGGGCGAGTGCCCGACCAGAGCTTGCGGCCACGGCCGCGGGAAGCTGGAGAGGACGGATCGACGTTCATCGCGCGAGGCCTGAAGCAGGGAGGCGATGAGCGTAGCACGCGAAGGCGGTGGCCGGGAATGCGGAGCGGGCGTGACGCGTGACGCGCAAAAAAAACGGCCGCATGAGCGGCCGGTTTCGCGGTCAGCTTGACCGCACGCGCGCGGCGTGCGGCGTGCTTACTTGCGGTCGACGATCACGCGGTCGAACGTGCCGCCGTCGGCGAAGTGGGTCTTCTGCGCGTTCGCCCAGCTGCCGAAAACCTGCTCGACGCTGAACGTCTTCAGCGGCTTGAACTCGGCCGCATGCTTCTTCAGCACGGCCGCGTCGCGCGGGCGCAGATGGTGCCGCGCGATGATCTCCTGCGCCTGCGGCGTGTACAGGTAGTCGAGATACGCCTGCGCGACCTTGCGCGTGCCCTTCTTGTCGACGACCTTGTCGACGACGGCGACGGGCGGCTCCGCGAGGATGCTCGCCGACGGGTACACGGCGTCGAATTCCGCCCCCGACGCGCCCGTGTCCATCAGCGCGACCTCGTTCTCGAACGTGACGAGCACGTCGCCGATGCCGCGCTGCGTGAAGGTCGTCGTCGCGCCGCGGCCGCCCGAGTCCAGCACCGGCACGTTGCGGAACACCGCCTTCTCGAAGTCGAGCGCCTGCTGATCGGTCGCGCCCTTCTGCTTCTGATAGCCCCACGCGGCGAGGTACGCGTAGCGGCCGTTGCCCGACGTCTTCGGGTTCGCGATGATCACCTGCACGCCCGGCTTCGCGAGATCGCTCCAGTCCTTGATCGCCTTCGGATTGCCCTTGCGCACGAGGAACACCATCGTCGTCGAGTACGGCGAGCTGTTGTCCGGGAAGCGCGCGCGCCAGTCCTTCGGCAGCAGCTGGCCGCGCTCGGCGAGCAGGTCGATGTCGTTCGGCTGGTTCATCGTCACGACGTCGGCCTGCAGCCCCTGTAGCACCGACAGCGCCTGCGCGCTCGACGCGCCGTGCGACTGCTTGATCGTCACGGTTTCGCCTGTCTGCTGCTTGTACGCGGCCGCGAAGCTCGTGTTGATGTCCTTGTACAGCTCGCGCGTCACGTCGTACGACACGTTCAGGATCGACGTGTCCGCGTGCGCGGCCGTTGCCGCCACGACCAGCGCCGCCGCGGCGCCCGTGTGCAGCCAGCGGCCGATCCCGTTGATGCTTGCCATCGTGATATGCCCCGTTTCCAGTGGTGGTGAATGTGCGTGACGGCACGCGTACGCGCTGTCATCCAAACGTAAGCGGGCATTCTAGCGGCCGGACGCCGCGCGCTTTCCAATCTGTCGTGCAAAGCAAATCTCGAATCCTGCTAAACGGGGCGCGCATCGCTCGCGTACGCGCCGGATCCGATGTTAAGATCGCCGCTCAGCCCTTTTCACGGTTCATCCATGTCCGCTGCCCTGCGCTCGCCCTCGATCCTTGCCGCCATCGCGGCAGGTGCGCGCGCGGCCGGGCTGAAACTGAAAAAACGACTCCTCGACTGACGGGGACGTCGCGTCCCGTCAGGCGAATGCCGGACGGGATGCGCGCAGGTCGTTTTCATCTTTTTGCTTGCACGCCTCGCTCCGGCACACCGCCGGCGGAACGGTTCCTTTCCACTCCGTTTCCACCATGAGGTTTTTCATGCAAGCACGTTTCGAAGGTATCTGGCTGCCGCTCATCACGCCGTTCCACGACGGCGACGTCGACCACGGCGCGCTCGCGCGGCTCGCGCGTCACTATGCGACGGCGGGCATCGCGGGTTTCGTCGCGGGCGCGACGACCGGTGAGGGCGTGCTGCTCGACGCGCGCGAACAGGACGCCGTGTTCGCGACGCTGCGCGATGCCGTACCCGGCCTGCCGATTGTCGTCGGGCTCACCGCGAGCGCGACGCACTTCGCGGCCGCCCGTGCACGCGAACTCGCCGCGCTGCGCCCCGACGGGCTACTCGTCACGCCGCCCGTCTACGTTCGGCCGACGCAGGACGGAATCCGCCGCCACGTCGAAGCGATCGTCGATGCGGCCGACCTGCCGGTGCTCGTCTACAACATCCCGTACCGCACCGGCGTGAACGTCGAACTGGAAACGCTGCAGGCGCTCGCGCGCGATCCGCGCGTCGCGGGCATCAAGGAGTGCGGCGGGACGCTCGACCGGATGAGCCGGCTCGTGCACGACACGCCGCTCGCGATCCTCTCCGGCGACGACAACCAGAACTTCGCCGCGCTGTGTGCCGGTGCGCACGGCGCGATCGCCAGCAGCGCGCATGTGCTGCCCGAATGGCACGTGCGCATTCATGCGCTGCTGCGCGACGGCCGGCTCGCCGACGCGCGGCGGCTGTCGGTCGCGCTGCAGCCGCTCGTCGCGGCACTGTTCGCGGAGCCGAATCCGGCACCGGTGAAGGCGGTGCTGGCCGCGCAAGGGTGGTGCGAAGACGGCTTGAGGTTGCCGTTCGTGCCGGCGAGCGAGGGGTTGCGGGAGCGGCTGGCAGCGACGCTTGCGGCACTCGACGAGATCGAGCCGGACGTCGCCGTTGCATAGGCAACGGCTCGCTGCTCGACTCGGCTCGACTCGGCAACCAGCGCGTTCTGCGTCCGGCGTGTTTCAAGCAGTCGGAACCTGAGACAGGCCGTAGCGTGCAAGCTGGGCGTCGGCCGTCACGCGTTTCTGCGGTTCATGCCGAGCTTGCGCAACGAGCAAGCGATCGAACGGGTCGCGACGATGGTGCGGCAGATCATGCACTGCGGCCCCGTGCACGGCGTGAACCGGCAGTTCGCCTTGCGGGAGGCCGAGTCACGCCGCCAGCGCCGCCCCCTCCCCCGCCGTCGCGTCCCGCACCGCCTGCGTGACGATCCGCGCGAGCCGCTCGACGGTCGGCGTCGCCGACGACGTTCGCCGCAGCAGCATCAGCGGCAGGCTCGGCAGCGCCGGCAGCCCGGACGACGCCGCGTCGAGCACGCGCACCGACGCGGGCAACCCGTAGTGCGAGCGCACCGTCAGCCCGAGGCCGGCCGCCGCCGCGGCCCACAGCCCGGCCAGGCTCGGCGTCGTGAACGCGACGCGCCACGGCACGTCCGCGCGATCGAGCGCATCGGTCGCCGCGCCGAAGAAGCGGCACGGCCGGTCGAACACGACGAGCGGCAGCGGCTCGCCCGACGCGCGCATCGCACGAAGACGCGCGCCGCCGTCGTCATCCGCCTCCGCCGGCCCGTCGCCGTCCGGCATCCCGAAGCCGCTCGCGCCGACCGCCGCGATCCACTGCATCGGCACCTGCGCGATCGCGTCGCTGTCGATGCCCGCGCGCGACACCAGCGTCGCCGACGCCGGGTCGCCCCACACGAGCGCGAGATCGAGCTGGTTGGCGTCCAGCCGCTCGAGCAACTCGGCATTGCGTGCGACGCGCGCCTCGATCCTCACCTTCGGATGTGCCCGCGCGAAACGCCCGAGCACGTCGGGCAGGATCGCTTCGCCGAAGTCCTCCTGCAGGCCGACACGCACCCAGCCGTCGAGATTCACGCCGCGCACCGCCGCGGCCGCTTCATCGTTCAACTCGATCATCCGCCGCGCATAGCGCAGCATCGCGTCGCCGGCGTCGGTCAGCGCGAGCCCTCGCCCGGCCTTCACGAACAACGGCGTGCCGGCCTGTTCCTCGAGCTTGCGGATCTGCGCGCTCACCGCCGACGACGAACGCGCGACGCGACCGGCGGCCTTCGCGAAGCTGCCGAGATCCACGCCCGCCACCAGGCTGCGCAACGCCGCGACGTCGAAGTTCGGCCGGGCCAGCGCGGCGTCGGGTGCGAGCGCCACCGCGCCGTGGGCATTGTCTTGTCCGGACATCTCAATCATCCCGTTTTATCGAACGATTCATCAAAAACTTTCCGATTTTCGGGATGAATGTAGATCGCCACACTGACGATGTCAATTTCCAGAACGGGCCCCGTCGCCATGGATACCTCCTGCCTTGCTTCCCCACCCTCGCCCTCGCCCGCGCACGCCGCGCGCGGCCCGGCCCACCGCTGGCGCGTGCTCGCGGCCGGCGTCGCCGCGAACATGAGCTTTTCCGCGGCCGCGGCCGGCATTCCGACCACCGCCGTGTGGATGCGCTCGGCCTATCACCTCGACAACGGCGCGCTCGGCCTCGTGCTCGGCGCGCTCGGCTTCGGCGTCGCGCTCTCGGAGTTGCCGTGGGGAATCGCCGCCGACCGTTTCGGCGATCGCCGCGTGCTGCTCACCGGCCTCGTCGCGACGGCCGCGATGCTCGCGCTGATGGTGGCCACGATCGTCCCGACCGCGCACGCGGTACCGCCGCTCATGCGCGTCGTGGCGGCGATGTGCTGCGTCGGCCTGCTCGGCGGCAGCGTGAACGGATCGAGCGGACGCGCGGTGATGCGCTGGTTCGGCGAACGCGAACGCGGGCTCGCGATGAGCATCCGCCAGACGGCCGTGCCGCTCGGCGGCGGCGTCGGCGCGGCGCTGCTGCCGTCGCTCGCGTCGCATGCGGGCTTCGCCGCGGTGTACGGCGCGTTGATGCTGCTGTGCGCCGGATCGGCCGCGCTGACGTGGCGCTGGCTGCACGAACCGCCCGACGCGCCGGCCGGCACGCACCGCCCTGTCGCGCAGCAGCAGCCGGCCGCGCCCGTGCGCAGTCCGCTTGCGAGCGGCCGCGTGTGGCGCATCGTGCTCGGCATCGGCGCGCTGTGTGCGCCGCAGTTCGCGGTGCTCACGTTCGCGACCGTCTTCTTGCACGATTTCGGCCGGCTCGGCCTCGCCGGCATCAGCGCGGCGATGGTGGCGCTGCAGCTCGGCGCAATGGTGATGCGCGTGTGGAGCGGCCGCCATACCGACCGGCACGGCAACCGGCGTGCGTACCTGCGCGGGTCGGTCTGCGTCGCGGCCGGATCGTTCGCGCTGCTCGCGGCCGCGACCGCCGGCAGCCCACACGTACCGCTCGCCGCGATCGTCGCGATCCTCGTGTTCGCCGGCATCTGCGTGTCGGCCTGGCACGGCGTCGCGTATACCGAACTCGCGACGCTCGCGGGCGCGAACCACGCAGGCACCGCGCTCGGGATGGCGAACACGATCGTCTATCTCGGGCTGTTCGCGACGCCGCTCGCGATTCCGCCGCTGCTCGCCGTCAGTTCGTGGAGCGTGGTCTGGCTCGCGGCCGCGCTGATCGCGGGCGCGACCTGGCCGCTGTTTGCCCGATAACGAGCCGTCGCGCGGAACACGCGGACGCCGCGCGGTCCATACCGCGACGCAAGCACGCCGTCGTCCCACCTCGCGGGCCAGCGCGCGCCGAGCGGCGGCTGCGTCGCCCGCACGGCCACCGTGCGACATCCGTTGCGCGTTCGCATGTGATCGCTTCCACCGCGTTGCCCCCCGTGCAAACGTGGTGGTTGCGTGCGCGGCGCGCACGGCGGCGGCGATGTTCGGGGACGCGCCGCAGCGACACAGGTTGCCGCTCATGCGCTCGCGAATCTTGTCGTCCGACAGTTGCACGGGATGATGCCGCACGTCGCCGGTGGCAGCGCTCGCGGCACCGGCCGCGAACGCGTCGACCAGCGCGGTCGCGCAGCAGAGCTGCGCCGGACGTGCAATAGCCGCACTGAAATGCATCGTGTTCGATGAATGCGTGCAGCACCGGGCTCGACACGCCGCCGCGCGCGAGCCCCTCGACGGTCGTGATCCGCGCACCTTCGTGCATCACCGCGAGCCCCGGTCGTCGCGCCGCACGCGCATGCTAATGCGTGCAGCATCTGCATCCGCTGGAAAATTCCGCCATCCGTGGATGCGACTTTCCGCGAAAGCGTTCGGTCAGGTTTGCGAAAGCATTTCGCGATCATGCTCCGGTCGCAAACGATTCACCGAATCGTCGCATCCTCCCGGCATACTCGAAAACGTTTCCCGATCCGCCTGCCAGGAGAGAAGTCATGCGTCGCGCTGCCCTCGTCGTCGTTCTATGTGCCGCCACCCTCGTCGCCGCCTGCAGCGACGACGCGCCGCACGACGCGCACACGGCCGACGCCTCCCAACAGGCCGGCGCATCGTCCGGCTCCGCGAGCGCGTTCAACAGCGCCGCGGGCGCGAGCGCCGCCGCGTCCGATGCCGCACCGCTCGCGCCGCCCGTCGTCCACTACCCGCCCGACGATGACGACGACACGAAGCCCGCGATGAATGCGGGCGCGTCCGGCGTCGCCGCATCGTCGGCGCATTGATTCCGCCGTTCCTGTCCCTGCCCCCCGATCGCAGAACCGAGGTGAAATAACATGACGTCATCGAGCCGCCGCCGTTTCCTGCATACCGTCGCACAATCCGCGGGCGCCGCCGTCGCGCTCAACGCGTTCCCCGAATCGATCCGCCGCGCGCTCGCGATTCCGGCTGCGCGCGGCACCGGCACGATCCGCGATGTCGAGCACATCGTCGTGTTCATGCAGGAGAACCGTTCGTTCGACCATTACTTCGGACACCTGCGCGGTGTGCGCGGCTACAACGACCGCTTCCCGATTCCGCTGCCGAACGGCAAGCCGGTGTGGTACCAGCCGTCGAAGGAAGACCCGGCGAAGCCCGTGCTGCCGTTCCGGCTCGACACGAAGACGACCAGCGCGCAGTGCCTCGGCGCGCTCGACCACTCGTGGGCGAAGACCCACGCGGCGATCGACGGCGGCCGCTACGACCAGTGGCCCGCGAACAAGACCGACATGACGATGGGCTATCACGTGCGCGAGGACATCCCGTTCCACTATGCGCTCGCCGATGCGTTCACCGTCTGCGACAACTACTTCTGCTCGCTGCCGGGGCCGACGCACCCGAACCGCTCGTACCTGATGACGGGCACGGTCGACCCGACCGGCAAGTTCGGCGGCCCGCTGCTCGACAACGCCGACTACGTCGACGGCGACCTGCCGCCCGCGTACCAGCTGCTGTCGTGGACGACCTTCCCCGAACGGCTCGAGGCGCGCGGCGTGTCGTGGCAGATCTACCAGCAGGGGCTCACGTGGGCCGATCCGTACAACGGCAACTACGGCACGAACATCCTGCAGAACTTCACGAACTTCATCAACGCGAAGCCGGGCTCGTCGCTGTACCAGCGCGCGCAGACGGTACGCACGCTCGACAACCTGAAGGACGACGTGATCAACGACCGGCTGCCGCAGGTGTCGTGGCTGCTGCCGCCCGCCGTGTTCTCCGAACATCCGAAATACACGCCGGCATACGGCGCGAACTACACGTCGCAGATCCTCGACGCGCTCACGGCGAATCCGGACGTGTGGGCGAAGACCGTGCTGTTCATCATGTACGACGAGAATGACGGCTTCTTCGATCACGTCGTGCCGCCGCAGCCACCGACGTCGGCCGCGCAGGGCGCATCGACCGTGACCACCGACGGCGAACTGCACACGGTCGTGAATCCCGGCCGCGGTGGCAGCTACACGGCCGACGGTCTGCCCTACGGCCTCGGGCCGCGCGTGCCGATGACGGTCGTGTCGCCGTGGTCGAAAGGCGGCTTCGTGTGCTCGCAGGTGTTCGACCATACCTCGGTGATCCGCTTCATCGGCGAACGCTTCGGTGTCGACGAGCCGAACATCACGCCGTGGCGCCGGACCGTCTGTGGCGACCTCACCGCCGCGTTCGACTTCCGCTCGTCCGACGCGTCGTTTCCGACGCTGCCCGACACGAGCCAGTACCGCTCGATCGCCGACCAGCAATGCACGTCGCAACCCGCTCCGACCGTACCCGCGATGCCGTCGCCGATCGATCCGCAGGAGCCCGGCGTGCGGCCGGCCCGCGCGCTGCCGTACGAACTGCACGTGAACGCAAGCATCTACGGCGGCAACACGCTGCGCATCGAGTTCGCGAACCGCGGCAACCAGGGCGCGCACTTCCAGGTGTACGCGACGAACCGCACCGACGGCCCGTGGCGCTACACGGTCGGCGCGCGCCGCGTGCTGCACGCGGACTTCGACCTGACGGAGACGAACGGCGCGTATGCGTTCTCGGTGTACGGCCCGAACGGCTTCGTGCGGATGTTCGCGGGCAACGTGTCGGCCGCAACGGCGCGCCGCCGCAACCATGCGCAGCCGGAAGTGAAGGCCGGCTACGACATCGCGAACGGCAACCTGTACCTGAAGCTGCGCAACCATGGCGCCGGCCACGTGACGCTCACGCTGGCCGACAACGCATACGGCACGCCCGCGCGCCAGGTGACGCTGCACGGCGGCGACGAACACGTCGAGCAATGGGCGCTCGCGTCGAGCCATCACTGGTATGACGTGACGGTGAGCGACGGCGCGAACGGCACGTTCTCGCGCCGCTTCGCGGGCCACGTCGAGAACGGCCGGCCGAGCTACTCGGATCCGGCCGCGGTGCGGCCCGTTTCCGCGTCGTAAGTCCGGCGGCACGACGGTGCGCGGCCCGCGCCGCGCAGCGCGTGCGCGTGAGTGTCAGATCGCGTGCGCGAGCGCGCGGTCGACGAGCGCGGCGTCGAAGCCGTCGTCCGCGTCGCGAAAGCGCAGCGGCGCCGCGCAGTGCACCAGCGTGTCGATGAAATGCTTCGCCCGCGGCCACGGCCCGAAGCCGGCCGCGGTGTTGATGTGCCCGGCGTCGCCGAGATTGACGAATGCGCTGCCGAGCCGCTGCGCGAGCGTGCGCGCATCGGCGAGCGGCATCCACGGATCGGTCTCGCTGCCGATCACGATCGACGGCACCGCGAGCCGGCGCGCGTCGAACGGCCCGGCGAACGTGAATTTCTTCGGACTGGCCGGTGCGACAAGCAGCACGCCCGCGACGTCGGCCGCCAGAGGCCATTGCGCGAGCGCATGCGCGGCCGCGAGGCAGCCGAAGCTGTGCGCGGCCAGCACGAACGGGCCGCACTCGCGCTCGAGCAGCGCGCGCACGGACTGCGCCCAGCGCGCGAGATCGGGGGCATCCCAGTCGGCCTGTTCGACCCGCAGCGAACGCGAGAACTGCCGCTCCAGCCAGGTCTGCCAGTGAGCGCCTTCGCTGCCGTGCAGGCCCGGAACGGTCACGAGCCGCGGCGGCCACGCCGATTTGCTGCATGCGCGCATGATTGCCCTCGCTTGCTTTGCTTGGAGACGAGATTCAATTGTGGCGTGCCGCGCACGGCGGCCGAACCAATATTTTGTGCTTTGCTTTTGCGCGGGACGGCCGCCGGCTCGGGCCGCGCGGTATGGGCTGGCCGCCTCGCGGCGGCGCAACGCGCCGCGAAACCGTAGAATGTGGGCTTCCCGCTTGCCTTGCATCGGATCGAACCGGGCGCCGCCGCGCCGGTTCCGATCGACAGGAGACGCCCGATGTCCGCTACGCCCGCCGGCGCGCTGCGCCCGTTCCATCTCGCCTTTCCCGTGTCGAGCCTCGCCGGCGCGCGCGCGTTCTACGGCGGCCTGCTCGGCTGCCCCGAGGGCCGCAGCTCGGAACACTGGGTCGACTTCGATTTCTTCGGGCACCAGCTCGTCGCGCACCTCGCGCCGGACGAAACCGGCAAGAGCGCGGTAAACCCGGTCGACGGCGACGACGTGCCCGTCCGCCATTTCGGCGTCGTGCTGTCGATGGATGAATGGCATGCGCTCGCCGACAAGCTCAAGGCCGCGCATACGCGCTTCGTGATCGAGCCGCACATCCGCTTCAAGGGCGAGGTCGGCGAGCAGGCGACGATGTTCTTCCTCGATCCATGCGGCAACGCGCTGGAATTCAAGGCGTTCGCCGACATCGGCCAGCTGTTCGCGAAGTAGGCGCATGAAGATCCTGTTCTACTCGCCGCATCAGGAAGCCGACGCATGGCGCGGCGCGATCGCACGGGCGCTGCCCGAGGCCGAGCTGCGCGCCTGGCAGCCGGGCGACACGGGCGCGGCCGACTACGCGCTCGTATGGCGCGCGCCGCGCGAGCTGTTCGCGCCGCGCGACGGCCTGCGCGCGATCTTCAATCTGGGCGCGGGCGTCGACGCGCTGCTCGCGCTCGACTGCGCGCATCCCGGCACGCTGCCGCGCGACGTGCCGCTGGTGCGCCTCGAGGATTCGGGCATGGCGCGGCAGATGATCGAATACGTGACGCACGCGGTGCTGCGCTACCTGCGCCGCTTCGACGAATACGACGCGCTGCAGCGCGAGCGCCGCTGGCAGCCGCTCGAACCGCATCCGCGCGCGAGTTTCACCGTCGCGGTACTCGGTCTCGGCGTGCTCGGCGCGCAGGTCGCGCAGGCGCTCGCGGCGCTCGGCCTGCCGGTGCGCGGCTACAGCCGCAGCCCGAAACGGCTCGACGGTGTCGAGACCTTCGCGGGCGACGACGCGTTCGACGCGTGCATCGACGGCGCGAAGGTGCTCGTGAACCTGCTGCCGAGCACGCGCGATACCGACGGGATCCTGTCGGCACGGACCTTCGCCAGGCTGGCGCCGGGCGCGTACCTGGTGAACGTCGCACGCGGCGCGCATCTCGTCGAGGCCGACCTGCTCGACGCGCTCGCGAGCGGCCGGATCGCCGCCGCCACGCTCGACGTGTTCCAGCATGAGCCGCTGCCCGTCGACCACCCGTTCTGGCACGCGCCGCGCATCACGATCACGCCGCACAGCTCGGCCGAGACGCTGCGCGACGAAGCCGTCGAGCAGATCGCCGGCAAGATCCGCGCGCTCGAGCGCGGCGAGCGCGTCGGCGGCATCGTCGACTACGCGCGCGGCTACTGAATTCCGCTTATACAAAACAGGAGACAACCATGACGTTCCCCACCGCCGTCAAGATCGTCGAAGTCGGCCCGCGCGACGGGCTGCAGAACGAAAAGACCTTCGTGCCGACCGACGTGAAGATCGCGCTCGTCGACCGGCTGTCGCGCGCCGGCTTCCGCAATATCGAGGCCGCGTCGTTCGTGTCGCCGAAATGGGTGCCCCAGATGGCCGACGGCGCCGACGTGATGGCCGGCATCGAGCGTCGCGCGGGCACCGTGTATTCGGTGCTCACGCCGAACCTGAAGGGCTTCGAGAACGCGGTCGCCGCGCGCGCCGACGAAGTGGTGATCTTCGGCGCGGCGAGCGAGGCGTTCTCGCAGCGGAACATCAACTGCAGCATCGCCGAGAGCATCGCGCGCTTCGAGCCGGTCGCGAAGGCCGCGAAGGATGCCGGCCTGCGGCTGCGCGGCAGCGTGTCGTGCACGCTCGGCTGCCCGTACCAGGGCGAGGTGCCGGTCGCCTCGGTCGTCGACGTCGTCGAACGCTTCGCCGCGCTCGGCTGCGACGAGATCGACATCGCCGACACGATCGGCGTCGGCACACCGAAGCGCACGCGTGAAGTGCTCGAAGCGGTCACCCGCGTGTTTCCGCGCGAGCGGCTGTCGGGCCACTTCCACGACACCTACGGCCAGGCGCTCGCGAACATCTACGCGGCGCTGTTCGAAGGGATCGAGATCTTTCACGCGTCGGTCGCCGGCCTCGGCGGCTGCCCGTATGCGAAGGGCGCGACCGGCAACGTCGCGACCGAGGACGTGCTGTACCTGATGCAGGGCCTCGGCATCGACACCGGCATCGACCTCGCGCAGGTGGTCGCCGCCGGCGACTTCATCTCCAACGCGATCGGCCGCGCGAACGTGTCGCGCGCCGGTCGCGCGCTGCTTGCCAAGGCGCAAAGCGCGGCCGACACGCCGAGTTGCGTCTGACCCCAACACTGACGGATTCTCCATGACGACACCCGCTTCATTCGACTCTCTCCCCGACTCCGCGCGACGCGTCGCGCTGCTGCTGCGCGAACGCGGGCACGCGAAAGGGATCGTGATGCTCGCCGAAACCGGCAAGACCTCCGCCGAGGCTGCGGCCGGGCTCGGCTGCGAGGTCGCGCAGATCGCGAAGTCGATCCTGTTTCGCCGCGAATCGGACGGCCTGCCGGTGCTCGTCGTCGCGAGCGGCGTGAACCGCGTCGACGAGAAGAAGGTCGCCGCGCAAGTTGGCGCGGTCGGCCGCGCCGATGCGAAATTCGTGCGCGACAACACCGGCTACGCGATCGGCGGCGTCTGCCCGATCGGCCATCTCGTCGAACCGGTCACGCTGATCGACGCCGACCTGCTCGAACTGGACAGCCTGTGGGCGGCCGCCGGCCATCCGCACGCGGTGTTCAACCTGTCGCCGCAGGAACTCGTGTCGCTGACGGGTGCGCCGGTCGCCGACGTCGCGCTGCGCAACGACGCATGAGCGACATGCCGGTATCGGTCGGCACGGTCGCGTCGCCGTGCACCGACGTATGCAGGATCGATCCGCGCACCGACTGGTGCGCGGGCTGCCTGCGCACGCGCGACGAGATCAAGGGATGGCGCGCGTCCGACGACGACGCGAGGCGCGTGTTGCTCGCGCGGCTCGACGCGCGGCGGCGCCTGCTCGCGCGGAGCGGCGCATAAAAAAATGCCGTTCGGCCTGCTTGGCGAACGGCATGAGATCGGAATCCTGTGAACGTGATCAACGTCACAGCCCGCATCATACGAGCGACGCTGCGGCGTCGCATCGGGTGTTTCCCTACAACTTCTTACAGCGTTTTTCACGCGCAACCTTCGTTCCCGGGCGCGGCGCCAGCGGGTGTCGGCAACCTGCCGTAGCGGCAAGCCGAATCGCACGACCGTTTCAGTTGCCGGCCGCCGCGCGACGCGCGGGCACGATGCGCCAGCCGAGATTCACGCCGGCCGCCGCGAGCAGGATCAGCAGCGCGCCGAGCACCTGCGTCCACGCGAGCGTCTGCCCGAACGCGATGCGATCGACGATGATCGCGACGACCGGATAGACGAACGACAGCGCGCCCGTCATCGCGACCGGCAGCTTCTGGATCGCACCGTACAGCAGCACATACATCACGCCGGTGTTCACGACGCCGAGCACGACGAGATCGAGCCACTGCGCGGCCGTCGCGGGCAACGTGCCGAAGTGCGCGAACGGCGCGACCAGCACGATGCCGAGGCCGACCTGCAGCAGCGCGAGCAGGTGCGGCGGCGTGCCCTTCAGGTGCTTCGTGACGATCGACGACACCGCGTACAGGAACGCCGCGCCAAGCGACAGCGCGACGCCTTCGAGATATTCGCCGGGCACCGCGAGCACGGCCGGCTCGACGCGCACCACGCACACGAGCCCGATGAAGGCGAGCGCGAGCCACGCGATCGTCGACGCGCTGATCCGTTCGCGGAACACGATCGCGCCGAGCGCGACGAGCATGAACGGCTGCGTGTTGTAGACAGCGGTCGCCATCGAGATCGACGCACGCGAATACGCGGCGAACAGCAGCAGCCAGTTTGCGACGATCGCGACGGTGCCGAGCGTCGCGAGCGCGAGCATGCGCGGCGAAAACAGTGCGCGACGCAGGAAGCCGAGCGCCGCGCAGACGATCGCGAGCGTCGCGGCGCCGAACAGGCAGCGAAAGAACACGACGTTGGTGAGCGGTTGCTGCGACGACATCACGAGCCAGCCGATCGTGCCGGACATCATCATCGCGACGACCATCTCGGCGGCACCGCGGCGGGTTTCGTTCGAGGCCATCATGGACTCCGTTTGTCGAGAGGGGGTGGCTACGATTCTAGTAACTTGCTTTTCGCGCATCCACGACTAAACTGAAGCGAATCAACCGATTCACCTTCGAAAGCAAAGCGATCATGGCGAAACGCCTTTCCCCGCCCGCCGTCGCGTCGCTGGACGCAACCGACCGCGCGATCCTCGCGGCGCTCGCCGAGGATGCGCGCATTGCCACCAGCGAACTGGCGCGACAGATCGGGCTGTCGGCGCCCGCGACCGCCGACCGCGTGCGACGGCTCGAAGCGCAGGGCGTGATCGCGGGTTTCACCGTCGAGCTCGACCCGCGCGCGCTCGGCTACACGCTGCAGGCGATCGTGCGCGTGAAGCCGCTGCCGGGGCAGTTGCATCTCGTCGAGGAAGTGTTGCGGCGGATTCCGGAATTCGTCGAATGCGACAAGGTGACCGGCGAGGACTGCTTCATCTGCCGGCTCTATCTGCGCACGATCGAGCACCTCGACGACATCCTGTCGAAGGTGACGGAGCGCGCGGAAACGAGCACGGCGATCGTGAAATCGACGCCGGTGCCGCGCCGCCTGCCGCCGCTCGTCGACGACGACGACGCCACGCGCCGCTGATCGCCGACGCGCGGCAAGCACCGCGCTGCCCGCGGCGGCCGGCGCCGCTCACGCGGCCGCGTCGCGTGCCTCGAAGAACGCGAGCAGCTCGTCGATCAGCGCGACGGGTGCCTCCTCCGGAATGTAGTGCCCGCAATCGAGCGCGCGGCCGCCGACGTCGCGCGCGACGCGCCGCCACTCGCCGAGCGGATCGAAGCAGCGCCCGACGATCCCGTGCTGGCCCCACAGCACGCGCAGCGGGCACGCGACTTTGTTGCCGCGCTCGAGATCCGCGCGGTCGTGCTCGAGATCGATCGTCGCCGACGCGCGGTAGTCCTCGCACATCGCATGCACCGCGCCCGGCTGCGCGAGCGCGGCGCGATACGCGGCGAGCGCCTCCGGCGCGAACGGCGCGAGCCCGGCGGACCGGTTGCCCATCACGCGCTCGATGTACGCATCGGTGCGGCCTTCGATCAGCGTTTCGGGGAGCGGCGCCGGCTGGATCAGGAAGAACCAGTGAAAATACGCGGTCGCGAACGCGCGGTCCGTCTGCTCGTACATCGCGAGCGTCGGCGCGATGTCGAGCAGCATCATCCGCTCGACGGCCGCCGGATGATCGAGCGCGAGCCGGTGCGCGACGCGCGCGCCGCGATCGTGTGCGCAGACGTGGAATTGCTCGAAGCCGAAATGCCGCATCACGGCAACCTGGTCGGCCGCCATCGCGCGTTTCGAATACGGCGCATGCCGCGCGTCGCTCGGCGGCTTGCCCGATGCGCCGTAGCCGCGCAGGTCGGTCGCGATCACCGTGAAGTGATCCGCCAGCGTCCCGGCGACGCGATGCCAGATCATGTGGGTCTGCGGATGGCCGTGCAGCAACAGAAGCGGTGGCCCCGCGCCTCCTTTGACACCGAAGATGTCGGTGTCCTGCACCGTCACGCGAAACGGTGCAAACGCCTCAAACGACATGGTTTGTTTCTCGTTGGTTTGTTATGGCGGCTATTGTAGGAGCGCGCGGCCGACCGCTGCGCGCGGCAGATGCCCGAATGCGTAGAAAGAGAACACTCACTCGATTGCCGCCATGCCGCGCCGTTTGCTAAGCTCGCGTAGAATCGCACGACCGTTCGTATTAATATGGGCGAATCGCTGCACCGCTACACTCGAAGCACCGTTCGACCGCCAAGCATGGATGCCGGCGTCGGCGCGACCGCGCCGCATCCGGCCGCCCCCTCGAGACTGGAGACATCACATGGCATTGCCCGCCGTCCTGCAGAACCTGACGCTGCCCGTCATCGCGTCGCCGATGTTCATCGTCAGCTACCCCGAACTCGTGCTCGCGCAGTGCAAGGCGGGTATCGTCGGATCATTTCCCGCGCTCAACGCCCGTCCGGCCGAACTGCTGGACGAGTGGCTCACGCAGATCCAGTCCGAGCTTGCCGACCATAAGGCGAAGCACCCGGATGCGGTGATCGGCCCGATCGCGGTCAACCAGATCGTCCATCAGTCGAACGTACGGCTCGAGCATGACGTGCGCGTGTGCGTCGAGCACAAGGTGCCGATCTTCATCACGAGCCTGCGCGCGCCGGCGCGCGAGATCGTCGACGCCGTGCACGGCTACGGCGGCATCGTGCTGCACGACGTGATCAACCTGCGCCACGCGCAGAAGGCGCTCGAAGCCGGCGTCGACGGGCTGATCCTCGTCGCGGCCGGCGCCGGCGGCCACGCGGGCACGACGTCGCCGTTCGCGCTCGTCGGCGAAGTGCGCAAGATCTTCGACGGTCCGATCGTGCTGTCCGGCTCGATCGCGAACGGCGGCTCGATCCTCGCCGCGCAGGCGATGGGCGCCGACTTCGCGTACATGGGCACGCGCTTCATCGCGACGCAGGAAGCGCACGCGGTCGACGACTACAAGCACGCGATCCTCAACGCGAAATCGTCCGACATCATCTACACGAACCTCTTCACCGGCGTGCACGGCAACTACATCCGCGAGAGCATCGAGAAGGCCGGGCTCGATCCGGACGCGCTGCCGGAATCCGACAAGACGAAGATGAATTTCGGCGGCGACAAGACGAAGGCGTGGAAGGACATCTGGGGTGCCGGCCAGGGCGTCGGCCTGATGGACGACCTGCCGAGCGTGGGCACGCTCGTCGAGCGGCTCAAGCGCGAGTACGACGACGCGAAGGCACGGCTCGGCATCGCACGCTGACGCAGGCGGCGGGTTGCGCCACCGCCGCGCATGACGTCGGACAAAAACAAAAAGCGCGAACCGCAACGGCTCGCGCTTTTTTCATGTCCGCCCGCGGGCGGCCGACGCCGCTCAGCTCGCGCGCTTGATCCGCGTGATCGGCAGCACGCGCAGGCGCGACTCGATCGACGGGCACAGCGACTGCCCTTCGAAGCGTGCGGCAAGGAAGTCGACGAACGAGCGCACCTTCGCAGACACGTGGCGGCGGCTCGCATACACCGCGTAGATCGGCGCCTCGTGCGGCGGCACCGCGTCGAGCAGCACCGGCACGAGGCGGCCGGATTCGATGTCGTCGCCGATCACCTCGGTGCCGAGCAGCGCGATGCCCGCGCCCGCGAGCACCGCCGCGCGCAGCCCCTCGAGATGGTTCACGATCAGGTTGCCGTTCAGGTTCACGCGCGACGCGGCGGCCGCGTCGATCATCAGCGAATCGAGCATCGTCGAATTCGAATCGCGGCGCAGGTAATTGTGATGCGCGAGATCGGCGATCGTCTGAGGCGTGCCGTGCTTCTCGAGATACTCGGGCGACGCGACCAGCAGGATGTGCGCGGTCGCGATCTGGCGCGCGACCAACGACGACGATTTCAGCCCGTTCGGCGCCGCGCGCACCGCGACGTCGTAGCCTTCCTCGATCAGGTCGACCACGCGATCGGACAGCGTCATGTCGACGGTCACGTCCGGGAACCGGCCCGCATAATCGGTGACGGCCTGCATCACGTGCCGCAAGCCGAACGCGGACAGCGACGTCACGCGCAGGCGGCCCTGCGGCACGACGCTCGCGGCGCCGACCGCCTGTCCGGCTTCGTCGAGTTCCGACAGCGCCTGCACGAGGCGCTCATAGTATTCGCGTCCCGCCTCGGTCGGCGCGACACGTCGTGTCGTGCGATGCAGCAGCCGCGCGCCGAGCTGCTGCTCGAGATGCATCACGTGCTTGCTCGCCATCGCGGCCGACATCTGCATGCGCTCGGCCGCGCCGACGAAGCTGCCCACTTCGACGACGTAGCGAAACACATTCATGCTGACGAGGGTATCCATCGAACTAGCCCGTAATGACGGGGGAATGGTGCAATTACGAGATAGGGTAACAAAGGCGAGGAAACAGAAAGGTCAACAAAAGCAAAACGGCGCCGCGAGTGGCGGCGCCGTTCCGTTTCGTTCCGTTTCGAGAGGGAAAACATGCGGCCGGCACGCGCGATTTTCGCGCGCGGCCGGCGCACCGATCGCACGTGCGCGTCAGAACTTCGCGCGGATACCCGCGCCGAACGTGTTGCCGGTCGACAGGCTGCTGATGTGGTCGTTCATGTACGCGGCGTAGATGTCCGTGCGCTTGGACAGCGGATAGTCGTAGCCGACGGCCCAGGTCTGGCGCGTCTGGTCGAGGCCGCCGGCATCGCGCGAATACGCATACGACGCCATCGCGTTGCCCACGCCGAGCGGCACCGACACGCCGCCCTGCGCGGTGTTCACGTGCCAGCTGCCCGCGACCTGGTCATTCTTCGTATACATGTACTGGCCGAACAGCTTCACGTACTTCAGGTCGTAGGTCGCGCCGACCAGCGCGATGCCCTGGCTCTTCATGCCGGTCACGAGCGCGCTCAGGTCCTGCGGGCCGTTGTTGAAGTTCACGTACTGATAGACGGCGGTCGCCGCGAACGGGCCGTTCGCGTAATTGAACTGCGCGCTCCATTTCTTCGAGCGGTTGTCGCCGGCCGTGTTGCCGAGCGCGTACATCGCCGCGAAATTCAGGCCGCCGAACGAAGGCGACGTGTACGACAGCGCGTTGTTCCAGCCCGAATCGCCGACCGCACCCTGGTCGCTCGGATAGGTCGGGAACGTGCCGAGGCCGAGGAACACGTGGTACACCATCGGCGAGAAGGTGTACGAATCGTAGAACGGGTTGAACAGGATCGTCGACAGGAACAGGTGGGTCGTCAGGCGGCCGGCCGTCACCGTGCCGTACGGCGAGCTGACGCCGACGTATGCGTTGCGCGCGAAGAACGTGTCGCCCTGGAAGCGGCCGAACTGGCCGTTCTGCGCACGGAAGAAGCTCTCCAGCGTGAAGATTGCCTTGTAGCCGCTGCCCAGATCCTCTGCGCCGTGCAGGCCCCAGTACGACGTCGACATCCCGCCGCCCGACACGTTCCATGCGCGATCGCCGCCCGGGAACTTGGTTGCGCCGACCCATTCGTCGACCTGACCGTAGAGCGAGACGCTCGACTGCGCGTGGACGGGTACGGTTGCGGCCACGCAGGCGGCCGCGGCGATCAGCTTGACGGACGTGCGCGACGCACGGCGAGCGAATGCTTTCATGGGATCTCCAGGTGTTGTCGAATGTCGATAAGTGGCGCGAGCGTTGTTTTTGGGAGCCGACTGCTTGCGTCGTATGGGGCGCAGCCATCTTTACGGATCGTGCGTCCGGTCAAAATTGCGCACACTTATTGCGGGTATAGCGGCGGCATTAACTTCGCGGAATCGGCACATGGCCAGGCGCGCGGCAGCGGCTGCGCGCAGCGCGCGGCACGCGACGGGACGGCCGCAGGGCGCGCGCGTGCCGGGCGCGAAAGATAGCGCAATGCGGCGGGAAAATCAGCGGAAATATGCGCGCGACTGTGGCGAATTCGCATCACAGCCGGCGGGGGACGAACGCTCGGGCGCTCAGTTTCGGTAGAACGGGGAGAAAAACGGCGAGTGGGCAGGTTCTTCCTGCGCGCGGGGGGGCGGCATCGGACGGCCGCCGCGCTCCTCGTTGTAGCGCGCGACGTCGGCGCGGATCGAGCCGGCACGCAGCGGAACATTGCCGCCGCCCGGCGGACGCGGCATCTGGCGGGAGTCGGCGCTGATCGGACGATACGGGCTTTGCGCGGCGTAATGGCCGTAGGACGGCGTCGGCCGCAGCCCCCAGCGGGAACCGTAGCCGCTCACGCCGCCGGCACGCGCGCCGCCTGGCGGCAGCGCCCGGCGCCACGCCGGCGCGTTGCCGGCCGGCCGGCCGTACGCGTGCATGTCGCCGCCACCGAAACCGTGACCGAAACCGTGGCCGCCGCCGAACGCCTGACCGCCGTGCGGCGGTTGCGCGAGCGCGAGCGGTATCAGCAGCGCGCCGAGCACGCCCGCCACCCATCGTCCGACCCTCAGTTTCACCCGTTCCGTCATCATTCAGTGCCTGTTGCAGCTCGCCGCCGGTTGTTTCCGGCCGACGCAAGCCTTTCAGCAGTAATTTATGAGCGGCCCGAAACGGTGTCGAGCCAAAAAGTGTTAGGTCGCGGGCATGGGTGTAACACCATGTTACTGCTAGGTTTTTTCACTTGCGGGCGTACTCGCGGCAGAACATTCTTCTGCCGTTTTGCGCATCGGCCGCCTCCGTTGACGCTTACCGTCACATGCAACCGATTCATCAATCGATTCACACAATGAATTTGTGTATTGAATGACCTACCGGGACAATATCGGTTTCGCGCGCGACCTGCGCGCCTGCCGTTTCCGAATCAACATCCCCGATGGCCCGTCCCCGTTTTCTTCCCGACAACTTCACGCTCGCGCTCGTCGGCACCGTCGTGCTCGCGAGCCTGCTGCCGTGCCGCGGCCCGGCCGCCCATGCGTTCAACTGGGCGACCAACATCGCGGTCGGCCTGCTGTTCTTCCTGCACGGCGCGAAGCTGTCGCGCGAGGCTGTCGTCGCGGGCGCGACCCACTGGCGGCTGCATGCGGTCGTGCTGCTCAGCACGTTCGCGCTGTTCCCGCTGCTCGGCCTCGCGCTCAAGCCCGTGCTGCAGCCGCTCGTCACGCCTGCGCTCTACGCCGGCGTGCTGTTTCTGTGCACGCTGCCGTCGACAGTCCAGTCATCGATCGCGTTCACGTCGATCGCGAAGGGCAACGTGCCGGCCGCCGTGTGCGCGGCGTCCGCGTCGAGCCTGCTCGGAATCTTCGTGACGCCGGCGCTCGTCGGGCTGATGATCACGTCGCAGTCGGCCGCGGCCGCGTCGCCGTGGAGCACCGTCGGGAGCATCGTGATGCAGCTGCTCGTGCCGTTCGTCGCCGGCCAGCTGCTGCGGCCCGTGATCGGCGGCTGGATCGAACGCAATCGCGGCGTGCTGCGCTTCGTCGACCAGGGCTCGATCCTGCTCGTCGTCTACGTCGCGTTCAGCGAGGCCGTGAACCAGGGGCTGTGGCACCAGATGCCGGCGCGCGCGCTCGGCGGCCTGCTGGTCGTCAACGTCGTGCTGCTCGTTATCGCGCTGGTGCTGACCACGTTCGTCAGCAAGCGGCTCGGCTTCAACCGCGCCGACCAGATCACGATCATCTTCTGCGGCTCGAAGAAGAGCCTCGCAGCCGGCGTGCCGATGGCGAAGGTGATCTTCTCCGCGCAGGCGGTCGGCGCGATCGTGCTGCCGCTGATGCTGTTCCACCAGATCCAGTTGATGGCGTGCGCGGCGCTCGCGCAGCGCTGGGGCGCGCGCGACATGCGCGGCGAGCGTGACGGCGACGAGGGGGCGGCCGGTGCCGCACGCGGACGCGGTGCGCTGAGCGCGGGCAAGCGCTGACGCGGGAGGCCGCGCGGCCGGCACGGGTGGCCGCGCGGGTGCATTCGCGTCTTTCTCGTTCCGCTTCTTCCGCTTCTTCCGCTTCTTCCGCTTCTTCCGCTTCTTCCGCTTCTTCCGCTTCTTCCGCTTCTTCCGCTTCTTCCG